>JAKIXL010000001.1:0-31367 GCA_022709105.1 Thermoplasmatota archaeon
GCTTAGCGCCTCGTCCGACGCCATCATCGAGGGCATGCTGCGCGACCTGTACGCAAAGAGCGGGTCCAGGGACGGCGCGGACCTCATGCTGTCCGGTTGCTCGCTCTCCAGCTTCTCCGACCGCCGCCACCTGGACCTGTTCCTCAGGCTGATGGACGAGGAGGTGAGGCCGCGCTTCAGCGCCGAGATCGACGAGCCGGTCACCAGCGACATCAAGCGCCTCATCCGCCTGCCGTGGTCGCTGCACGGCAAGACCGGGCTCTGCGTCATCCCGATGGACCGGGAGGAGCTGGACGAGTTCGACCCGCTGCGGGACGCCGTGCCCTCGCTGTACCCGGACCGTCCGGTGGAGGTCTTCGTGCGCCAGCCCTCGGTCGTCGAGATCAAGGGGCGGAGGTTCGAGGTGGACGGCCTGTGCGAGGTGCCAGTATACGCGGCGATGTTCATGATCGGGCGGAGGATGGCCACGCTGGACCTTCCGCCCGAGGGGTGAGCGTGGATATCCAGGTGCGCCGTCCAGGAGCAAAGATATTTATCTACAAAGAAAAATTTCAACCGGGTTCCTATGGATCTGGGCAATGCGTTGGAAGGCGGTGTGAGGCTAGCCCATGTGCGCAATACCAAGAGGAACCTCATGATCGTCCAAGTCGTCATAGTCCTCTTCTCAGTGATAGTGCTCGTCTCCATGGGGGGCGAGGTCCAGCTGAAGCCGTTCTACTTCAACGTCGGCGCTGTGCTGTACTTCGTCATCCTTATGGCCCTTGTCGTGGGGGTGGAGGGTTTCTTCTTCACCTACCTGGAGCAATGGTACACCAAGAGCTTCAGCGCCAGGTCCTACATGCTGAAGCGGTCCATTCGCCGCAGCATGATCGTCATCGCCGTCGCTGCGGTGGCGGTGTTCCTGGTGCTCACACCGTTCGTGGCCGATGCCATAGCCAACGCCACCAGCGAGTCGGGGGAGACCTCCACCACCGCGGTGTTCCGCAACCGCGACGCGCTGGGCCTGACCACGGTGGAGCGCTTAAGGGTGGAGAGCGGCCTTCCGGCAGAGGTCATCATCGTCTCCAAGGTCAACTATCAGCTGTACGCAGGAAACGTCAACGACCTGAGGCAGCACTCCGTTCTCACGGCCAACGATGTATCCGCCGGCCTGGACCTTGCGTTCCCCCACACCCCGTTCGGCGAGTATTACATAGTTGTGAACAGCGAATCTCCGGTCGAGGTGTCCTATACCGCGCACCGGACGCTTTCCCCCACCTTCGTGGCCTTCATCTCCATGTTCGGGACGCTGTTCATCGGTTTCTACACCGCGTGGATATTGCTGGCCTCGAAGATAAGGAGCAAGTACACCAAGGGCGCGGTCTACCGGTGAAGGGCGCAGCAGGTCCGCCGCTCCATGATCTCCAACCCCGATGAGCGCGCCCATCCCACCGTTGCCGGCGCCGGGTTCACGATCCCCGCGCACCCCGCCTCTATGGCCTCGATCTCCGCTCGCGCGCGGCCGCGGGGCCGCATGCAGCCGAGCAGCACCGGCGCGTCAAGCCTCCGCACAGCGGAGCGGATGAAGCTCACCAGACGGTCCGCGTCCACCGGCCGGACGCCTGAGCCGGGCGGGGCCATCAGGCCAAGCACGACCAGCGCCTGGATGCGGAAGGAAGAGAGCATGTCCACGGTGTCCCTCTCTCCCCTCTCCGACTGAAGTCCGACGCATATGTGGGGAGCGAGGGTGCCCGGCGATAGCAGCTCCAGCGTCCGGCGGTAAGCTTCCGGCGCTGCGTTGAGATGCAGCCTCTCGATGATGGCGGGACCGTCCTGGAGGACGTCCACGGAGAGGACGTCAGCGCCCGATGCGAGGATCGCCGGAGCAGACGCCTCGTCCACCAGCCCGGGGTGCAGGTTGACCGCCAATCTCGTCGAGCTCTTGATCTGCCCCACCGCCCCCAGGAACGGCCCGATGGGCACGCGGCCCTGGGCGTCGCAGCCCCCGCTGAGCAGTAGCCCGGTGCCTCCGGAGGCCTCGAGCCCGGACGCGACCGACAGCAGTTCCTCCCCCGAGCCCACTCCCCTCATGCCCTTGAGATAGCGCCCCCGGCAATGCTCGCACCGAAGCTCGCATCGCTCCCCGGTCACCGAGATGGCCGGAAAGTGCTTCCCTGGACGGTAGATGGTCAGGCGACCGGTCATGAGACCGCTACATTCTCCGATACCAAAAGGTTTATTGTGGGGATTCCCTTCCGAGGGGGGAGGATTTATATGAAGGCCTATCGCGCCATAGGTGAGTTCAAGACCGGCAAGTTCAGCTGGCAAAAGTTCAGCATCGAGGTCGCAGCTGAGAACGAGGCCGGCGTCACCGAGCAGATCTATTCCAACTTGGGCAGCCGCCACAAGCTCAAGCGCCCCCAGATCAGGATCTCTGAGATCAAGAGCATCACGGGCGACGAGATCACCAACCATGCGGTGAAGTACCTCGCCGAGGGGCATCAATGAACGAGGCGGAGCTGCGCCAGGCGATGTCCACTCTGGAGGTCTTCCGCGCCCAGCTCGAGAGCATCGCCCAGAACCAGCAGCTGGTCCAGATGTCCCTGGAGGAGCTGGGAAGGGCCAGGGAGACGCTCGTCCAATACCAGAAGGCCAAGGAAGGGGATGAGCTGCTGGTGCCCATCGGGGGCAGTTCGTTCGTCTTCGCCAAGGTCGCTGGTGAGACCAAGGCGATCGTGGGCATCGGGACCGGAGTGTCCGTGGAGAAGCCCATCGACGATGCCATCAAGACCATGGACGACCGGGCCGCTGAGCTCATGGACTCCATGAAGAAGCTGACGGAGCGCCGCATGGCCATCGAGGAGCAGGCCGCCGCGCTGTCCCAGGCCGTGGACATGGAGCTCCAGGCACTGCAGCGCGGGCAATGAGAGAGGTGAGCGGTTGTTCGAGTCGCTTAAGAAGAAGCTCTCCGCGCTGCGGGGAAAGGCGACCGAGGCACCGCCGCCCACTAAGCAGGAGGAGGTCGCCGCGGCGGCGGCCGCGGTAGGGGACAGCGGCCGCAAGATCGACGAGAGGGAGGTCGACGAGCTGCTCTGGGAACTGGAGCTCGGGCTTTTGGAATCGGACGTCGCCCTACCTGTGATCGAGGAGATCAAGAGCGGCGTCAGGGAAGGGCTCGTCGGCAAGCGTGTGGACCGCAAGTTCACCCTGGACAAGGTGGTCGAGGCGGCCCTGAAGAGCGCCATAGAGAAGGTGCTCAAGAAGAGCGAGTTCGATTTCGACGCCTTCGTCAGGGAGCACCAAAAGCCGGTGGTCATCATGTTCGTGGGCATCAACGGCACCGGCAAGACGACCGCCATCGCCAAGATATCCAATCGGCTGCAGAAGATGGGGCTGACCACCGTTCTCTCCGCGTCCGATACCTTCCGCGCAGGGGCCATCGAACAGCTGAACGTGCACGCCGACCGGCTGGGCACCAAGATCGTGAAGCATCAGTCGGGCGGGGACCCGGCAGCGGTGGCCTATGACGCGGTGGACCATGCCAAGGCCAAGCGCCGGGACGTCGTGCTCGTGGACACCGCTGGGCGGATGCAGACCAACACCAACCTGATGGACGAGATGAAGAAGATCAAGCGGGTGGTGAGCCCTCACCTGATCGTCTTCGTCGGTGATTCCCTTGCCGGGAACGATGCCATCGAGCAGGCCGTCGCCTTCAACAAGGCGGTGGGGATCGACGCCGTCATCCTGACCAAGATCGATACCGATGCCAAGGGCGGCGCGGCTCTCTCCATCGCCAATGCCATCGGGAGACCCATCGCCTTCCTGTCCACCGGGCAGCAGTACGAGGACATCATCAAGTTCGACAGCCAGTGGATGCTGGATCGGCTGTTCTCGGACTAGGTGGCCGCCATCATCCTTCGATAGGACCGATCGGCTCCGGGCTAAGCGAAACCAGCTGACCGTTGTCCCATGAGGGCCGCAGCCTGCTCCTGCCCTCCCAGCTTCCGTTCTGCAGCACGTATGATATCATCAGGCTCAGCCCGATGGACGCCTCGATGTAGGCTACCGCGGTCTTGGCGTCGGGATTGATCTTTCCCCAAGACTGTGCCTCCTCGAAGGTGCATCCTGACAAGCCGCCCCACTGTGGGGAGTCGGTGGTGATCTGAACGGCATAGGAATGCCCGCCCTTCGGGTGGCCCATGGTGTCAGCGGTCCCCTCCATCTGCTGGATGAAGTTCTTGGGCACGCCTCCGCCGATGTAGACGGCGGCGGTGCGCTCGGTCGCGATCTTCAGCTGGGTCAGCTCGTGATTGTCTCGGATGGAGTCGATGTGCATGAACTCGCCATAGCTTCTCCCTTCGGAGAGCATCTTATGATAGAACCCTGTGAGCCCGATGCCGATGGAAGAGTCGTTCATGGCCGGAACGAAGATGGGCACGCCGTACTTTCGGGCATTGTATAGGATCGAGCCCTCATCGGCAACGCTGTCGCCCAACACCTCCATGAACTCACGGCTGGAGTATCCCCGAGGCTCCAGCGTTTCAGCGATATCGCCTATCTCGGCGTCCTTTTCGTAGAAGGCGTCCTCATCCACCAGGGTATCGTAGATGCGGTCTATCGCCAGCTCCTTCAGCATGAGGTCGTCGATGTTGGGCGAGCACTTGTAGTGCCAGTGGCCCCCGGCGTTGAGGTAGTCCTGGTACATTATGGCGCCGGTTGACACGATCGCGTCGACCAGGCCGAAGCGGACCATGTCGGCGAGGACCTTGCGGAGCCCGGCGGCGATGAGCGGGCCGGATATTCCCAGGAAGATGAACGGCCTTTGCGGGTCCTGCAGCGCGCTCTCATAGACCTGCGCGCAGCTGGCGAGCGCGCGGCTCTGTATAGAGCTGTCCTTGTAGGCATTGACGAGGTCCCTGACCGTTATGACCTCCTCAAGGTCGATATGTTCCACTCTGTCGTCCAGGACCGATCTCTTGGTATTGTTGATCATTCTTGAAACACCCGTTAAGGTATCCCCGAGGACCATAAGAAGGTTTGACCGGAGGCCCCGGTCATCCCGCAATGCATCAGTAGTCGGGTTGGGTCTCCTTGAACGCTCCTGGGTAGCAAAGGTGGGCCAGCAGGACCGAGAACACCTTGGCGTCGTTGACCAGATTGTCTATGCGGGCATACTCATCGACCTGATGCGCCATCTCGTCCACGGTCTCCCACACATAGGAGTCCAGGCCTTCCTGGCGGAACCAGTTCGCGCATGTCTGTCCCCCGATCCCCATCATCCGGGGCTGCACCCCGAGGACATGGCGCACCGCCTTGACCAGGGCCTTGGCGCCCTCCCCGTCGGTCTGCGAGGCCTTCCCGGCAGGATCGACCCGTATGGCCTCGACCTCGATGCTCGCGCCCGAACGCTTCTCGAACACCTTGCCGATCTCCTTGGCGGCCCTGATGCACTCCTGCGGATCGTAGCGCGGCAGCAGGCGGATGTCGAAGAAGGTGACGTCCTCGCCCGGCACGGTGTTGATGTTCTCCACGTTGGCCAGCCGCTTGGTGGGCTCGAAGGTGGAGGTTGAGGGATAGAACAGCTTGTCCTCCCCTGGGAAATGGCCGGCCAGCTGGTCCGCGAGGAACAGCAGCATCTCCGAACCCACCCGCAGGGCGTTGAGGCCTTTCTTCGGCGTGGAGGCGTGCACCTGCTTCCCCTTCACCGTGATCTTCAGCCAGATGATCGATTTCTCCGCCACCTCGATGACCGAGCCGTCCGATTCGCCAGCATCCGGCACATAGAACAGGTCATCCTTCCCGAACAGCCCTTGTCGGATGAGGTACTTGATGCCAAAGTCGGAGCCGGCCTCCTCGTCGGCTACCACCGCGAGCCCGAGGGTCAGCTCCGGCTCGAGCTTGGTATCGAGGAGCGCCCGCGCGGCGAACAGCGACGAGATCACGGCCTGCCCGTTGTCCTCCGATCCTCGGCCATACAGCTTTCCGTCCACCACCGTTCCGTCGAAGGGCGGATAGCTCCAGGCCTTTTCATCGCCCGGGGACACGGTGTCCATGTGGGACACGATCCACACGGTGCGGTCGCTCCTGCCCCTGCGCCTGGCTATGATGCTCGGCCTTATCCCCGGGGCGACCCGGGGGTCTGGAGCGTTGTGCACCTCCACCTCTTGGAACCCGATGCGGCGCAGCAGGTCCTGGACGAAGAGGGACCGCTCGACCTCTCCCTGGCCTCCGTTCTCCGGGCCCATGGCCGGGATCCTGAGCATAGCGGTCATCTGCTTGATCATCTCGTCCCGGTATCCGTCCACCGTACTCAGAAGCTCGTCCATCGCAGGCAGGTTCTCACCGGGATGGAAATGGACGATATCATCTAAAGCCTATCGCCAGGCGGCGAGGGGGCGCGGCGGGGGCGGAGGGCTCATTCCCGCCGGACGAGCATGGTCACGGCGTTCCCCCCGCCCAGGCAGAGGGTGCACAGGCCGGTTCGCGCGCCGCGGTCCTGAAGCGCGTACAGGAGCGTGGTGAGCACCCTGGCGCCGCTGGCCCCTATGGGATGGCCCAGAGCGATGGCGCCGCCGTTCACATTGAACTTGGGGTCCGGGACGTTCAGGGCGCGCTTCACCGCCACCGAGGCCGAGGCGAAGGCCTCATTGTGCTCGAAGAGGTCTATGTCCCCGATGGTCAGGCCGTTCCTCTCCAGAAGCGTCCGGGTGGCGGAGATCGGTGCCTCCATTATCCACTCTGGCCTCGTCCCTCCGGTGCAGTAGTCCACTATGGTCGCCAGGGGCCTGATGCCGCGCTCCTCGGCATATTCCCTCGAGGCCACCACCAGGGCGGCCGCGCCATCGCTGATCTGGGAGGCGTTGCCGGCAGTGACCATGCCGCCTTCCTTGAACGCCGGCCTCAGTTTGGAGAGCGCGTCCATGGAGATGTCCGGGCGGATGCCCTCGTCGGCCCGAAACTCTATCTCCTCCTTCTTCGCCTTCATCTTGACGGGCACGATCTCGCGGTCGAAGCGGCCTT
The DNA here is from genome assembly GCA_022709105.1 of Thermoplasmatota archaeon. Taxonomy (GTDB): domain Archaea; phylum Thermoplasmatota; class Thermoplasmata; order Methanomassiliicoccales; family Methanomassiliicoccaceae; genus UBA6. The sequence goes on from JAKIXL010000001.1 coordinate 7,000, forward strand.
CCTTCTGGGCGGCGGCTGCCTTCACATGGCTCTGGTAGGACAGCTCGTCGGCCTCCTGCCTCGTGACGCTGTGCCGCTCCGCGACGATCTCCGCGGTGTTGCCCATATGCTGGTCGGTGGTAGCGTCCCACAGCCCATCGCGCACCAGGTGGTCGATGACCTTGTTGTCCCCGAGACGGTATCCGAAGCGGCCTTCCATAAGGAGGTATGGCGCGGCGCTCATGTTCTCCATGCCTCCGGCCACCACCACATCGTTCTCCCCGGCCCGCACCGACGAGGCCGCCAGCATCACCGCCTTCAGGCCTGAGCCGCAGACCTTGTTGATGTTCATGGACCCGATCTCCACTGGCAGTCCGGCCCTAAGCGCGGCCTGCCGGGCGGGGTTCTGCCCTACCCCGGCGGAGAGCACTATGCCCATGATGCATTCCTGCATGTCCTTGGGCTCAAGGGTGGCCCTCTCGATCGCCTCAGCGATGGTTACCGCGCCCATCTGGGGCGCCGGGTAGTTCTTCAATGTGCCTCCGAACTTGCCGACCGCGGTGCGGGCGGCGCTGATGATGACCGCTTCCTTCAGATTGACCACGCTCCTTTGTCCGATGTTCCGGGAGCTCTCTCCCATCCAAGCCGACCAGGGGATTGGTGTATAAAAAAACCGCCGGTCGCTCTATACGGCGATGGTCGAAATCTGGCCCATGCGCTTCAGCGGCTTTGACAGGTGGCGGAGCTCGCTCACCGCCTCTGCCGGAAGGCCCTTGGTCCCGCACTTGCGGCATCGGTAACCTTGGCCCCGGCCGGCCGACCCGGTCCTCCGACCGCAGGACGGACACCGGGGGCTCGACCTGACCTCGACACGGGCGAGCGACAGGACGTTGAGCTTCTCGATGTTCATCGTCCTCGGCCGGTCACGAAGCTCGCCCATTGCCTGGATGCGGTCCCCTGGGCGCAGCATGCGGACCACGTCCCGGAAGCCCTTGGACGGCTCGTAGGCAGCGCAGTCTAGGTCCCCCACGGCAGTGCCCAGCGAGAATATCACATGCCCGCCGGGGATTGTCCTGGGCATGGACACCACCTCCCCTTCCACCAGGTACGAGGAACTCGGCACGAGCGCCTTCCAAGAAGTGACTATGTGATCGTCCGTCCCTTGGTTGGTTATGAACAGCATCCACCGCTCCACTGGCTCCGAGGAGATGGACCGGGCGGCGTCCATGACCTCAAGTGGGGAGTCCCCACGGACGCCGAAGAGCACCGGACAGTTGGTGTGCGGTACTATTACTGGCCGACCGGCCGACCGATCGTAGTTGTTGAATGTCGATGGGAAGCGGTCGTCCAGGAGCGCGACGTCATCCTCTGACACCAGCCGGGGAAGGCCCCACCGCTCCCGCTCCCGGTACGCGAGAACCTCATAGGTGCGGTCCTGCGGCCTCCAGGCGGCCGCCGCCGCGGCGCCGATCAGGCCGCGCCCGGAGTTCATCTCGAAGGTCCTGGCCTCGACCTTCAGGAGCTCGCGGACCGCTTCCTCCTGATCTATGATCTCGCGGACCGCACGGTAGTACAGATCGGGGGCCGGAGCATTGCGGCCGACCGCCAGTCCAGGGTCCGAAGAGTCCGTCTGGGACCATCGCTCCACCACCGGCCAGCATCTTGCCATCACCTCGTCCGCGTCCGGCTCCCCTGCCGAGCGGGCGTAGCATACCAGGTCCCGACCGTCCAGGCGGCCGCACAGGCGCGGCTCTCCGGCCCCCCGGCCGACCCGGATGCATATCGCGCCGTTCCCCCTGGTCTTCCACGGGACCGCCGGGTTCAGGCGGACCAGCCGAGGCAGGCCGATGAGGTCCCATTCCGCGGTCGCCCTCACCAGTTCTGTGGCCAGAAAGGTGGTGCACATCCAGGTGGACGAATCGGTGTCGTCGGCGGCGATGAACATGGGCCCCGGAGGCCCAAAGGGCGGAGGGGTATCAATCCTTTACGGTGCTGCGAACGATATCGCGCTCACGAAAAGGAAGTGGGGATCTTCGGCGGATGGGCGCACGGTCAGCGTCGCCGCGGCCCCGACGGCCGGCGGTACGGGCAGCAGTCCAGAGGAACAGAAGGCGGTGGCCTCCCCTCCCTCGCCGTCCGCGATCTCCAGAAGGTATCCGCCGGTGCAGTTACGGCATCCGGTGACCACGACCGCCACGGTCGCTTCGCCTTCCAGTTGCCCGAGGCCGGCCGCCTCCTGCGGTCCGAGACCGGAGAGGGCGGCGAGGGCGAAGACGGACACGGCGGCCAGAAGGAGAAGGGTGAGCGGCCTTGGGGTTTGGAGCGTCACGTCCCGCCTTGGCGTTCCAGCGAGTAATAGGTTTTCACTGCATCCATATTTAGAGGATAGTCTTGAATAGGCCGTCGCAGATTCGGCCTGCATGTCTAAGCCATATACCGTGCAGCACGCGCCGCTCCTATCATTGGCGATCCTCGCGGCGGGCGCGGTCATGCTGATCGTCGGGACCCTCGATCTGCTGGGCAACTACTTCCTCGAGATCGGGGCCTGGGGATTTTGGCTAGCCGGGATCGGGGGCGTCATGCTCTTGGTGGGGGCTATCTGGTTCGTGAGCTATCGTCTCAACGTGCGTAAGTTCAACAAGCTCATGGAAGAGAAGAGCAAGGCCCTCTTTGTCAAGCGGCTAGATGACGTGGAGTACCTGGCATGGAGATTGCCGGTGAGCTACGAGGACCGCCTGGCGACCAAGAAGAAGGAATTCGGGATCAAATGAGGGGAAAGAGGGGGACCCCTCCATTTCCATTGGAACGGCCGAGCGGTACCGGGTCTGTTATCAGGTCTGTTCATCCGGGCCCGCGCTGTTCCCCCGAGGCTGGGCGGATCACATCGCCTGGCCGCCCAGGGCCACCACCTGTCTTACTATGTTGGTGTGGTCCTTCTCCTGGCCGAACAGGTGGACCTCGACCCTATCGCCATATTTCACTTGGACCACCTCGGCATTGGTGTGCAGCCAGGAGAGGAAAGGTGCCACGCCTTCGCCGTGAGGCAGCTGGAAACGCATCTCCACTGGGTATTGAAAGGTGGCCGCGATCGCGTCGCGGAGAGCGTCCATGCCCTGACCAGTGAGGGCGGAGACAGTCAGCACCCCGCGTGCCGGTACCAGTTCCGTGGCCAGGTCGGCCTTGGCCTGCATATCGCTGACCAGATCTCTCTTGTTGAGAACAATGAGCAGAGATGATGCATCCACCTCAGGGAACAGGATCTCCCGGGACGTCTCCATCTTTCTACGGACCTCTTCCAGGGTGTCCGAGGCGTCGATTATCAGCAGCACGAGGTCGGCGAAATAGATCTCGTCGACGGTGCTCTTGAAGGACTCGATGAGGAAATGGGGAAGAGCGTCAAGAAAGCCGATGGTGTCGGTGACCAGGATCGGCTTGTTCTCCCCCTCCAAACGCCCTATGGTGGTGGTCAGGGTCGAGAACATGCGGTCCTCCACCAGGACCTTCTCTGAGGTGATCGAGTTGAGGATGGAGGATTTGCCGGCATTTGTATAGCCGGCGAGCGCAACGGTGCTGAACCCTCTTTTTCGGCGTTGTTGGCGGCGGAGCAGGTGATTGATGTCCATCCTATGCAGTTCCCCGTCTATCCTGCTGAGCTGTCGTCGGATCAGCTCGTAATAAGCATCGGTCTCATAGGCGCCGCCTCCTAGGAAACCAGGATGCTCTCCTGTCTTGGCATTGTGTATCCACTCTCGAAGCAGGGGTATCTCGTAGATCAGCTTGGCCCTGAGCACCTGCAGCTTCGATTCGCGGGATGATGCCCGCTCGGAGAATATATTGAGGACCAGTCGGACGCGGTCGATGCACTCCACTCCCAACTGGCTCTCGAGTAGGTAGTGCTGCGATGGTCTCAGCTCGCCGTTGATGATGAGAGCAGATACGGGGGCCATATCCAGTACTTGCTTGACGTCCTTGAGCTTCCCCTTTCCGATGAAGGTTCGGGTGTTCGGGAATCTCCTTCGTTGGATGATCTCGTATCGCACCTCATAGCCTGCCGAGCGGGCGAGGTCCTCCAGTTCAGAGATATCCTCGTCCAAGGTCACGATAGCGACCAGAGGTCGCCCTCCCCTTCTAAGGTCGTCCTTCACCCTTCCTTCCTTCCTTCCTTTTCCTTACTATATTTAACGTAAGTATATTGTCCTTACCCACCTTCACTTTGGCATTATCTCTCTCACACCATCGTTTCCGATGTACGTTTCAGATGGATCACATCATCCCGATCGTCTGCACCTGCGCTCAGGTTCGATGCCCTCAAGCGGACCTATCCCCTTCTTCGATCGCATGACCAGTGCTCTGCCTGACCTATGTTTCCCGTGGGACCGGTGCGTTTTTATTATCTCCAATGGAAATGAAGGGGTGGGGGTCTTATGAGATATTTTTTTAAAAAACCAAATATGCTCTGGACATAACTAAAAGAAAAAGTAAATTATATGCCTTCTATATGTGTCCAAGGAAGGGCCCCGGCCGCTCTCCAATGGAAATGAAGGGGTAGCGGTCTGGGCCATTTTCACATCGACGGGGGAGAGAAGTGGACGAAAGCATATTCCAGCCGTACTTGAACGCGAAGAAGATTTTCCAACGCAATCGAGAGATCCTCCGACCGTCCTATATTCCTGACGAACTCCCCCACCGCAAGGAACAGATCAATCAGCTCGCGTCGATCCTGGTGACCGCATTGCGCGGCGACCGGCCGTCCAACGTCCTTATCTTCGGTAAGACCGGCACCGGCAAGACCGCATCGGTGAAGTACTTGGGGAAAGAGATCCAGAAGGCCGACTCCAAGTTCAACCGCGTGACCTACCTGTACATGAACTGCGAGGTCGTCGACACTCAGTATGGCGTTCTCCAGAACATCGGCAACATGTTCATCGGCGATTTCAATGAGCGCATACCCTTCACCGGATGGAGCACTGAAAGGGTCTACAACATCCTCAGGGAGAAGATCGACGACACCAACAGGGTCGTGATCCTCGTGCTCGACGAGATAGACAAGCTCGTGTACAAGTCGGGAGACGACGTGCTGTACCACCTGTCCAGGATCAATGATGACCTCCAGCGGGCGAAGGTATCGCTCATCGGCATCTCCAACGACCTCAAGTTCACAGAGTTCCTCGATCCCCGGGTCAAGAGCCGCCTGGGAGAGGAGAAGATGGTGTTCCCTCCATATAACGCGGAGCAGCTCAAGGACATCCTGAAGCAACGGTCCGACCTGGCGTTCTTCAGCGGCGTCGTCGAGCCTGCGGTGGCGCCGCTTTGCTCGGCCCTGGCGGCGCAGGAGCACGGGGACGCCCGGCGAGCGCTCGACCTACTAAGGGTGGCGGCCGAGATCGCCGAGCGCAACGGCGACGACAAGGTCACCGAGGCGCATGTTTACAAGGCCAAGAACAAGATCGAACTGGACTGCGTCACCGAGGCCATACGGACGCTGCCGACGCAGTCGAAGCTGGTCCTCATGAGCATACTTCTCAACGAGGACCGAGGGGACGGACGGCTGACCACCGGCGATGTCTACGAGACCTACAGGGAGCTGAGCCAGATAATTGGCGTCACCGTGCTCACCCAACGCCGCGTCACCGACCTCATCTCCGAGCTGGACATGCTCGGCATAATACATGCCAGGGTCAAGTCCTTCGGGCGGGGCGGGCGGACGAAGGAGATAGAGTCCTCGGTGCCGAGGGTGGAAACGAAGAAGATCCTTGAGGACGACGAGATCCTGCAGGGCATCAGGAACTATCGGCCCAAGAACCAGACGACCCTTATCTGAGCTTCGTTGCCGGGCCTATCATTCATTGCGCCCGGAGCGTCCCCGCACGACCGCTTGAAGGACGTCGATGGCGATGGGGACGACAATGATCAGGGCGAGCGCGATCACCAGGTCAACCTTGCTGTTCTCCGGAGTGTAGTCCGGCGCGGTGCCGGTGGCATACAGCTTGATGAGCCCGAACCATGGCAGCTCGCCTCTGGCCTTGCCAACGATCCACTCGCTCTTTATCGGCTCCCTCATCGAGCCCAGCCATCTCTGGTCGTACTTGCCCAAGAGGGTGCCGTCGACGCCCGTGTAATAGTTGTTGTCGCCCATGGTGATGAGCCCGCCGTGCGGTTCCCCGGAGTATGCCGGCGATCTCATGTAATCCAGCATGGCCTTTAGGTCGATGATGACGGTCACCTTCAGGAACCCGATGCCGTACAGCTCCACGCTGTCCTTAAGGTTCCACCAGGCCCGGTCGCCGCCCGGCACGGACCACATCGATGCCGGCACGTTCGCCAGCTCAGGAACATCGAACCCACCGCCGGTGGCGTTGTACTCCAGCGCCGCGATTGCTCTATGTATTATCGGCCGGCTCATCCCGCTCTTATGGTATATGATGACGTCCCCCGGCTCTCCATACGTCGAATGGCCGGTGGCCACGCCTCTCAGATATGTCACCACCTCATCGGCCGAGCCCACCGACCTCACCATCACTATGTCGCCGGTGTCAATTACCCCGATGGAGCTCCGGTCGGAGTGCTGCATGCTCTTCGACTCAACGACCACCATGGGAGGCCACACTCCACTGTAGGCATAGATGCCCCCCACGAGAACGATGAAAATGACCGGGGCGATGATGAACGGTTTGAGCTTGTACCACCGTCCTTGAGAGCCGCTCTGCCTGGATGGCACGAGGTCACACAAAGGGGGAGATAGTATAATACTCTTAGCGACCGGGTACCGTACGAACGCTCCCTTAAGGCGGCACAAGTTAGATATGCCGAAGGACGGATGGACGGGCATGGAGCGGCCGGACAACGACACCTACTTCATGAGGATGGCCGAGCTAGTGGCCACCCGTTCCACATGCCTGAGGCGCAACGTAGGAGCGGTGGTGGTCAAGGAGAAGCGAGTGCTGACCACTGGATACAACGGGGCGCCCAAGGGGCTCAGGCACTGCGGGGAGGTAGGCTGCGTCCGCATGCAGAACCACGTGGAGTCCGGCACCCGCCACGAGCTGTGCCGGGGGGTCCACGCGGAGCAGAACGCCGTGATCCAAGCGGCCTACTTTGGGGTTAGCATCAAGGACTCTACCATTTACACCACCAACTTCCCATGCGTCATGTGCGCCAAGATCCTGGTGAACGCCGGCATCCGCGAGATCGTATACAAGGACGATTACATCGACGAGCTCTCGAGGAGGGTGCTCGATGAGAGCGGGGTCGTGGTCCGTAGGTTCGGTTCCCGAGCGGCCGAGCGCCCTAACGAGTAAACGGCACTTAATCTGGCAGGGCCCGCTCGACCGTTTTTATTTTTCCAACAACGAGCGGAAACCTGCCTGGAGGGAAGAGGGCCAGCGCCTGATTTCACAACACTTTAAATATCATGAAACGATACTGGAGAAACCTTCCGGAGAGAGTTCTGTGGGCAAAGCTGAAACACTTCTCCAAGTAAAAGACGCTGAGGCCAAGGCCAAGCAGACGCTCGAGCAGGCGGAAGAGAAGCAGAGGAGCATCGTCGCCGCCGCTCGAAGGGAAGCCGTGGACAGGATGCAGAAGGCCGAGCAGGACCTTCGCGCCAAGAACGAGTCCGCCTTCGCTCAGGAGAGACAGTCGCTATCCGTTCAGAGGGAAGCACTGCTCGCCAAGGGCAGGGACGAGGCTGCCAAGATCGAGGCCAGGGCTAACGATCGGATACCCAAGGCAAAGCTCATGATCAAACAAAGCTTCGAGAGGACATTAGATGCTGCTGCCGGAGCCAATGAGTAGGATCTTGGTCGTAGGGACCAAGGAAAGGTTACCAGCCTCCATCGAACTTCTCTATGGGCTCGAGAACGTCCATGTTGTCGACTTCTCCCCCGACGAGGAAGGGTTCACCCTGGGGTCCCCCCTTCCCGAGGCGTCGGACGCGTCCCGCATGCTCCTGAAGCTGCGATCCATGGAGAAGGACCTCAAGGTCGACGAGGCCAAGTTCGGGAACAAGGTGCCGATCAGCAAGATCGCGCCAACCATAGATACTACAATAGAGCAGATCGAGGCCGAGATGCACGGGACCATCGCGTCGAAGTCGGCCATGCAGGCCCGCCTCAGCGAGGCCCAGTCCAAGCTATCCCTTTTACAACCGTTCCGCTCCATCGACCTTGATCTTTCAATGTACAAGGGCTATGGCAGCCTGGACGTGATCGCCGGTCATATCCATTCGAACCCCGAAGCCCAGCTGATGGAGGCTCTTGGGGGGGAAGTGGAGACCTTCACCAGTTCCAGTGGAAATTTCATAGTTGTCTTCGTCCCGCTTGCCAAGGCGGATGAGGCCCAGCGCGTTCTGATACAGAACGGCCTCACCGAGGTGCAGGTGCCTGAGGGAACCGGCAAGCCCGAAAAAATTGCTTCGGAGCTTGAAGGCGAGATCAGCGCCCTTACCAAGGAGATGGAGGACGTTGAAAAGAACATCGAGCAGCTCCGAGAGAAACATGCCGACTTCATCCTTGCATCAGACGAGCACCTGAGCATAGTGGTGGAGAAGTCCGAGCTGCCCCTGAGGATGGGGGCATCGGAGCACGCCTTCGTCCTAGAAGCATGGGCCCCGACCGCCGATGTCGGCAAGGTCCAGAAGGCCTTCAAAGACAAGTTCCAGGACAGCATCCACATCGAGGTCCTTGAGGACCGGTCCCGGGAGGAGGTCCACGAGTCCAAGGAGGAGATAAGGATGGAGGCCGGGATGACCACCGCTGAGGTGAGCGCGGTGCCCATGTCCCAAGAGACCCCAGTAAAGCTCCAGCACGGCAAGGGAGTGGGCCGGTTCGAGTTCTTCACCAAGCTGCTCTCAACCCCTCGATACAACGAGATCGATCCCACCATCGCGGTCGCAATATTCTTCCCCATATTCTTTGGCATAATGGTCGGCGACGTTGGCTACGGCCTTCCCTTCGCCGTTCTCGGCTATCTAGGTCTGAAGAAGACCAAGAGCAAGGAGTGGAGGGGCATCTCCACCATGTTGTTCTACGGAGGCTTGGCCTCTATTGTCTTCGGGCTGTTCATGTACGGCGACATGTTGGGCATAGAGTTCAACGCCCCTCATGCCGATGAACTGTCCTGGTCGGCCCTGTTGGGCGTGGATATCCCCAGGGTCCTCTTCAGCATCGGCGACATCCCGATACAGCTCGGATACCTTACCAAGCTGGGGGACGTCAAGATCCTTCTGTACCTTACCCTGTGGATCGGCATCGCTCACCTGATCATCGGACTGGCCCTCGGGTTTTACAACATGACCATCCGGCATGGCCTTAAGCATGCGATAAGCGAGAAGTTCTCATGGATAATGATCATGGTGGGCTTCGCCCTCGTCCTATTGGTCATGGTCGATGTGCTGATCAGAGGTTTCGCTCTGGACTTCACCGATATACGCTTCCTTGCCGGCGTGGGCCTGCTGGTGGTAGGCCTGGTCATGGCGGTCAAGGGAGAAGGGGGGAAGGCCCTCGTGGAGCTCCCCGAGGTCATGAGCAACGTCCTATCCTATACTAGGCTGGCGGCCATCGGCATGTCCAAGGCGGGCATGGCGCTGGCCTTCAATTTCATAGCCATTGAGATGCTGGCCTCGGAGGGAGGCATCATGATCATCGTCGGGCTGCTCATCTTCGTGGTGGGACACCTGATGATCTTCGTACTGGCAATCATCTCGGCAGGACTGCATGGCATCAGGCTGCAGTACGTCGAGCTCTTCAACAAGTTCTACGAAGGGGGCGGGTTGGAGTTCAACCCGCTAAAGATAGAGAGAAAGCACACACTGGAGGAATAAAAAATGGCAGACATTGGTAGCGGATTGATTGCGATTGGAGCAGGACTGGCCGTTAGCATCACGGGCATTGCGTCAGCTATCGCCGAGTCGAGCATCGGTGCGGCCGCGGTCGGCGCCATGGCCGAGGACGACAAGCTCTTTGGTAAGGGCCTTATCCTGACCGTTATCCCTGAGACCATCGTCATCTTCGGTCTGGTCGTAGCTATCCTGCTCTGGCTAAATATGTGAGCAGTCCGCGCACAGAGGCTGGCTCATGGCATTGGACAAGGTAGCCGAAGATATCCTGGAGACCGCTAGGAAGGAAGCCGACCAGCGAATCCAGGAGGCTGAGAAGGAGAGAGCGAAGATCCTCCAGGAAGTCGATCAAAGGATCGAGAAGATGCGTAGATCGGAGGAGAAAGAGCTCCAGGACGGCCTCATGCGCATGAGGAGGCAGGAACTCTCCAGTGCTGAACTGGAGGCAAAGAAGATCATCCTCAACAAGAGGAAGGACATCCTGAACCGGACCTTCGAGGATATGCTCAAGGAGCTGTCCACGATGGGCCCCAACGAGAAGTCCGATCTATACAAGAAGATCCTGGTCGATGGCAAGAGGGCCATAAACAGGCCCAAGGTCTTCATCCCCAAGGGCGAGGCCGACCTACTGGCTGGGCTCAGGGGATGCGAGTGCCTGACCGAGATCGATATGAGCTCCGGCCTGATCTTGGAGAACGAGGACGGTTCGGTCCGCCTGGACTACCGCTTCGAGACCATCCTGGAGAGCATCTGGGACCGGGACATGAAGAACATCTCGAACATCCTGTTCGAGTGAGCGTTAGGTGAACAAATGTATAAACTAGGCCGCAAAAAGGGTAACTATCCATATGCCACGGCCAGGGTCAAGGCGAAGAAGGCCCAGCTGCTGACCAAGGACAACTACCCCAAGTTGATGATGATGGATCTCAACGAGATTGGCAGGTTCATGGGCGAGACGGAATACAAGCAGGAAATGACGGAACTGGCCTCCAAGTATTCAGGGGTCAACCTCATCGAACTGGGCACCTCCATGAACCTCGCCCGCACGTACCGCAGCATCATCAACTTTTGCGAGGGCGACCTCAGGACCATCCTGGCGGCCTATCTGCGCCGGTGGGACTATCAGAACATCAAGACCATCTTGCGCGGCAAGTTCTCCAACGCGAGCCTCGAAGAGATCCAGGAGGACCTGGTTCCTGCCGGGAACCTCAGCGAGGAGTATCTTTTATCCTTGGTGGCGCTGGACGGCCCGATGGCGGTCCTGGACGCCGTGCACAGCAAGCAGGACATCACCATTCCCGAGGAGGTCCTGTCGAACTACGAGAAGACCGGGAACCTGGCCCCCATCGAGGACTATCTCGACAAGGACTACTATGAGAAGCTGCTGATAGCCGTCCCTCCCAAGGGAAAGCCTCGCACGCTCTTCCACCAGTATATCCGAAGGGAGATAGACATCGTCAACCTGCGCACCCTGCTCAAGCTCAAGCAGGCAGGGCTGAGCATGGAAAAGATCCACCCCTTCTTCATCGAGGGCGGACATGAAATGGACATCAAGGAGCTTACACGGCTGTCCTCGGCCGAGAGCTTTGAACAAATGCTCGGTGAGCTGTCCAAGCTGAAGTTCTACGAGGACATAAAGGAAGGGCTGGAGACGGCCAAGAGGACCGGCTCCCTCAACGACGTGATGCTGAGTCTGCAGGCCTATCAGGCCAAGCAGGCGGAGAAGTTCTCCCATCTCTATCCACTGTCGGTCCTTTCCATCATAGACTATGTTATAAGGAAGAAGATCGAGGTCGACAACATCCGCATCGTGGCCCGCGGCAAGGCCACCGGGATGGACCACGAGGCGATCAAGAAGCTGCTGGTGATCTGATGGAGTTCGCAGTGCTAGGAAGCGAGGAGTTCGTGCTGGGCTTCCGCCTTGCCGGCATCCGGCGGGTGTATGCCGTCCGGCCGGCGGAGTACGAGCAGAAGCTGCTGGAACTGGTGGCGGACCCGTCCATCGGCATATTGGCCATTAATGCCGCTGACCTGTCCGGGACCTCTCCCAACTCCCGCAAGAAGGCGATGGACAGCATCTCCCCGGTCGTTGTTCCGGTGGGCGGAGAAGAGGGCGACCTGAGAGAGAAGGTGAAGAGGGCGATTGGCGTTGACCTATACAAGACTGAGAGGGATTGAAAATGGCGAAGCAAGGTGAGATCTACAGGGTAGCCGGACCGGTGGTGACCGCGATCGGGATCTCCCCCAAGATGTATGACATCATGCAGGTGGGAGAAGAGGGCCTGATGGGCGAGGTCATCAAGATCGACGGCGACAAGACCATCATTCAAGTTTACGAAGAGACCTCCGGGCTGAAGCCCGGCGAGAAGGTCATCGATACCGCGCAGCCTCTGGTGGCCGAGCTGGGCCCCGGTCTGTTGAGCAGCGTGTACGATGGTATCCAGAGACCTCTCCCCGTCCTCATGAAGAGCATGGGCGACTTTATCAAGAGGGGGGTCAGCGCCCCCGGATTGGACCACACGAAGAAGTGGCACTTCACCCCTACTGCCAAGAAAGGCGACCAAGTGGTCCCCGGAAGCATCATCGGGACGGTGATGGAGTTCAACATCGTCCACAAGATCATGATCCCGCCTGGGATCAGCGGCACCCTTGACAGCATCACCGAGGGCGACTTCACCGTCGATGAGACCATTGCCACCGTGGGCGGGAAGAAGATCACCATGCTGCAGAAGTGGCCAGTACGGTCCGGGAGGCCCTTCGAGAAGAAACTGCTTCCCGACATCCCCCTTGTCACCGGTCAGCGCGTTCTTGACACCATGTTCCCCCTTCCCATGGGCGGCACCGGGGCCATCCCCGGCGCGTTCGGCACCGGGAAGACCGTCACCCAGCAGCAGCTTGCAAAATGGTCAGACGCCGAGATCGTCGTGTACATCGGCTGCGGTGAGCGCGGGAACGAGATGACCGAGGTGCTGGCAACCTTCCCGGAACTGGAGGACCCCAAGACCGGGGAGCCTCTGATGCAGAGGACCGTGCTGATCGCCAACACATCCAACATGCCCGTGGCCGCCCGTGAGGCGTCCGTCTATACCGGCATGACCATTGCGGAGTACTACCGCGACATGGGCTACAACGTCTCGCTGATGGCCGACTCCACATCAAGGTGGGCCGAGGCCATGAGGGAGATCTCGTCCCGTCTCGAGGAGATGCCTGGCGAGGAAGGCTATCCAGCCTACCTCGCTGCCAGGCTATCGGAGTTCTACGAGAGGTCCGGCCGCGTGGTGGCTCTCTCCGGAGGGCTGGGCTCCGTCTCCGTCATCGGCGCCGTCAGCCCCCAGGGCAGCGACTTCTCCGAGCCGGTCACGCAGAACACCCTGCGCATCGTCCGCGTGTTCTGGGCCCTGGACTCCAAGCTTCGCGAGAGGAGGCACTTCCCCGCCATCAACTGGCTCACGTCATACTCGCTCTACACCGGAAACCTCGACGCGTGGTACAAGGCCAACGTGGCCGAGGACTTCCCCGCCCTGAGGCAGTGGGCCATGGAGGTGCTGCAGAAGGAGGCCGAGCTGCAAGAGATCGTGCAGCTGGTCGGTTCCGACGCGCTGCCCGACGAGCAGAAGATGGTTCTTGAGGTGGCCAGGATGATCCGCGAGATCTTCCTGCAGCAGAACGCCTACCACAAGGTCGATACCTACTGCCCTCTGCCGCGCCAGTACAAGTTCATGAAGCTCATCAGACAGTTCTCCGACCTGTCCAACAGGGCCGTCGAGTCCGACGTTTCCGTCGACTCCATCGTCGAGCTGCCGGTAAGGAACAGGCTGGCCAAGGCCAAGTACGAGGAGAACATCGACCAGGAACTGGACGCCGTGGGCAAGGAGATGGCCGGCCAGTTCGAATCCCTGGGGGGTAAGGCATGAGCATCGTATCCAAAGAGTACCGCACAATCTCTCAGATCGCAGGTCCGCTGGTCTTCGTGGAGAAGACCGAGCCGGTCGGCTATAACGAGCTCGCGACCGTGACCATGCCCGATGGCACCCAGAAGAGGGGCCAGGTGCTGGACACGTCCGGCAAGTACGTCGTCATCCAGGTGTTCGAAGGCACCGCCGGCGTGGAGCGCGCCGCGGGAGTGAAGTTCCTTGGCGAGACCATGAAGATGCCTGTTTCCCGCGACATGCTGGGCAGGATCCTGGACGGCGCCGGCGACCCCATCGACGGCGGCCCGGCCATCACGCCCGAGGACCGTCTGGACATCAACGGGGCGGCGATAAACCCATGGGCCCGTGACGAGCCCAAGGAGTTCATACAGACCGGCATTTCGACCATCGACGGGATGAACACCCTGGTGCGAGGGCAGAAGCTGCCCATATTCTCCGGGAGCGGCCTGCCCCACAACGACATCGCTCTGCAGATCGCCAGGCAGGCCAAGGTGCGCGGCTCCAACGAGGAGTTCGCCGTGGTATTCGCCGCCATGGGCATCACCGCCGAGGAAGCGCAGTACTTCATGAACGACTTCGAGAGGACCGGCGCTCTGAAGCGGGCGGTCGTGTTCATGAACCTGGCCGATGATCCCGCCATCGAGAGGATCATCACCCCGAGACTGGCGCTCACCACCGCTGAGTACCTGGCCTTCGAACTGGACATGCACGTCCTGGTCATCCTGACGGACATCACCAACTATTGCGAGGCGCTGAGGCAGATCGGCGCTGCCCGTGAGGAAGTGCCCGGCCGCCGCGGCTATCCTGGGTACATGTACACTGACCTGGCGACCCTGTACGAGCGTGCGGGGAGGATCAAGGGCAAGAAAGGCTCCATCACCCAGATCCCCATCCTGACGATGCCTGGTGATGACATCACCCATCCCATTCCGGACCTGACGGGATACATCACCGAGGGTCAGATAGTGGCATCCAGGGAGATCCACCGCGCGGGCATAGTCCCCCCGATCAACGTGGGCGCCTCGCTATCGAGGCTGATGAACGCTGGGATCGGGCCAGGCCTGACCAGGGAGGACCACAAGGCCGTCTCCGACCAGTGCTATGCCGCCTATGCCGAGGGCCGTGACCTCAGGGGCCTCGTGGCCATCGTGGGGAAGGAATCGCTCTCCGAGCGCGATCGCAAGTTCCTTGACTTCGCCGATGCCTTCGAGAACCGCTTCGTCCGGCAGGGCCGTGACGAGGACCGCGATATCGAGACCACCCTCGACCTCGCCTGGGACCTGGTGTCGATGCTGCCGGTGAACCAGCTGTCCAGGATCGATCGGAAGTACATCGAGAAGTACCACCCCGCCTACAAAAAGAGTGAGTGAAGATGCCACGGATGGAGGTCAAGCCAACCCGCTCGGAGCTGCTCGAGGTCAAGAAGAGGATCAAGCTGACAAAGTCAGGGTACAAGATCCTGAAGATGAAGAGGGACGGCCTCATCATCGAGTTCTTCAAGATCCTTGAGCAGGCCAAGCAGGTCCGTGTGAAGATCGTAAAGGACTACGACGAGGCCATGGCCAAGATAAACGTGGCCCAGGCCGTCGACGGCGCGATTGCCGTTCAGTCAGCGGCCTTCGCCCTCCGCCTCCATCCGGAGGTGACCCTGCGCTCAAAGAACATCATGGGCATAGTGGTGCCGGAGATAGAGACGAACTCCATCAAGAGCACTGTGGACCAGCGGGGCTACGGGGTCATCGGAACCTCGACCTATATCGACGAGGCCACCGCGGCGTTCGAGAACCTGGTGGAGACCCTGGTGCAGGCGGCTGAGATCGAGACCACGATGAAGAAGCTCCTCGACGAGATCGAGAAGACCAAGCGGCGAGTCAATGCGCTGGAGTTCAAGGTCATCCCTGAGCTGGAAGAGGCCAAAGCGTTCATCGAGCTGCGCTTGCAGGAGATGGAGAGGGAGAACACGTTCCGCCTGAAGCGCATCAAGGACAAGGCCGAGGCTAAAGTTGAGGCGGCTTAAGGACCTCGTCAAACCCTTTCTCGATTTTAATGATCCCCGAGCCCGGATAATGTTGTTCGGTCTGGCGTGGAAGATCTCCCTGTTCATGCTGGTGCTGGGTTATCTGCTGATAGTGTACTTCCTGTTCTTCGTTCCCTGAAAAGGTTTTTCTTGCCCCCGCCCTTATAGCCGCGGCATGGACCTGATGCTGCCGGCGGTCCTCCTCGCAGTGGGAGCCGTTGCCCTGTACCTCGGCTCAAGGTGGCTGGTGGACGGTGCCGCAGGGCTTGCGCTTCACTACGGGGTCAGGCCGCTCATCGTCGGGCTGACCGTGGTCTCCATCGGAACATCCTCGCCGGAAGCAGTGCTGGCCGTGGTGTCCACACTGGAAGGGGCCAACGAGATCTCCCTGGGCAATGTCATCGGGGCCAATATCTCCAACGGCGCTCTGGTCCTGGGCGTCGCCTGCCTCCTGGGGCCGGTGGCCCTAAGGCTGCGGAGCCTTCGCCGGGAGTCCGTCTTCCTGTTGCTCTCCGGCCCCCTGGTCGCCGTTCTGGCCCTGGACGGCCGCCTGGGCCTTGTCGATGGCATGGTACTGCTCATCACGCTCGTGGTTTTCTTCTACGTGCTGTACACTTCGGCCTGCCGGGGTGAGGAATGCGCGGTGGTGGAGGAGGAACTGGAGACCGTGGAGGGGATCAAGCCCCGCCCCGTTCCGATGATTGCCCTTCTTCTTATCGCTGGAACGGTCCTGCTGGCGCTGGGCGCGGAAGCGGTAGTGGACGGGGCCTCGGGCCTCGCACGTGGGCTGGGGGTCAGCGAGGAGGTCATCGGTCTGACCTTGGTCGGGATAGGGACCACGATACCGGAGATCACCGTGACCATCACCGGGTCGAGGAGAGGGCAGTCGGACGTGGTTCTGGGCAACATCATCGGCACAATAATCGCCAACTCGCTCTTCATCCTCGGTCTCGGCGCCGTTGTGGGCGGCTATGACACCACAGGCTTGGAGACCGCGGTGGGATTGGCGGTAATGATCGCGATGTCGACCATTATAGTCGTCCTACTTGCCGCGTTCGATCGGGGAGGGAGGCGCATGGGGGCCGCTCTGCTGTCCGCCTATGCCGGGTACATACTTCTGCTCGTAATGCTGTTCGGATAGATCAATTGAAGTCGAGCATCCTGGTCTCCCCGGTTCCCAGATGAACGATGGGGAGCTTGGCCGGGTCAGGATTGAAGTTGTGCATCTTCTGGAAGGGGGTCTGGTCCTGCCACGTGGAGGCGCAGATCAGCCTCACTCCTCGGTACTCGCCGATACCAGCGCCATGCACATGGCCGGTGATGAAGATGTCAGGCACCTCATCGATGACCAGGAAGTCCTCCTTCTCCGGCGCCAGCGGCGTCCGTCCTCCATAGATGGGGGCCATGTGGCGGCGCTTGAGCATCTCCTTCATGGCCTCCATGGGATTGTTGTAGCTCAGTCCCTGAACGCTCCCGATCCAATCGTCCAAGCTTCGCCCGTGATAGGACAGGATCTTCCGTCCCTCTATCTCCAGGTAGCAGGGGTTGCCGATCAGGGAGATCGAGGAATCAAAGAGCTTGGCGATGTCCTTGGGGAAGGTTGGCTGAGGCTCGGCGGGCCTCACAGCGTCGTGGTTGCCGGGCTGCACAATGACCCGGATGCCGTCGGGCACCTCCTTAAGGCGGTCGACCAACGACTCGTACTGGGCAAAGATGTCATCGATCTCCAGCTCGTCCTCCTGGCCCGGGAACACCCCGATGCCGTCGACCACGTCGCCCGGAACGACCAGGTACTGAACCTCGTTCTTGCCCTCGGTCTTGAGCCAGTGGACCATACGGTCCCAGGGCTTATGGAGGAAGGTGTTCGATCCGACATGCACGTCGGACATGAACGCCACCGAGGTCCAGGAGTCGCTTGGCTGCATCGTCCTCCGGAGAGGCAGGTCTGGGCGCACCAGCTCGTTCAGCACCACCAGGTCGCCCTTGGTGCTCGTCTTACCCACGATGCCTATGACCTCATCATTGACTATGCTCTCGTTGATCAGAGGGCTGTCCTTGAGGATGAGCACCGGGCAGCGGCCCTCATCATCCTCCACCTCCAGCAGCTTGTGCCCGTTCTTGGTGGTACGCACCTCGTTGACCATGGCTATCATCCTCACCTCGCGGTCGAACTTGGTGGCCTTGGGCACCGGGAGGCAGCCGACCAGCTCGCGGCGGGTGGACAGGATCTTCTTGATCTTCTTGAACCGGTCGTTGAAGTACCGGGCGAAGTCTATGATGTTGCCCTCGCAGGTCGAGTTGCCGGTGATGTCCCGGAGCACGCAGAAGTCTCCGTCGCCGCGGGGCAGCGGTGCCGGCGGTCCGTTCCGCACCTCCTCCAAGGCCTTGGGAACGATGCGGACGACGGGCGCGTCGGCGTAAGGACGAAGATCGTCCACGGTCAGCACCAGAGGTTGCTGCGGCATCGAGGCCAGGGCGGACCGCACGAAGTCAACGGGGTCCGAGCGGGCAAGGACGAGCTCAGCAGCGCTAGGCTCCAGGAGAACGCCCTCGTTGGCCAAGATGTCTAGAACACGGTCCCTCATCCCGGCCACCATTATGAACAGGGTAGTAAATATCTTTTCGAGCGACAATCCTTTATTACGATGAGAAAGATGGCATGAGCATGCTCAAGATCACCGCGGCCGCCTCCTGCTTCCCCACCGAGGACCGTGAAAAGGTCCACAGGGCGATCCTCAACATCCTTCCTGACGCCCAGCTCGAGGACGGCGAGAGGAGCGTCACCGGCCGCTCTGGCAGCGGGGACGCGCTGCGCGAGATGATACACGACCAGCACATCCGCGACACCGCCCGCTCGGTCATGCTGCGCGGCGTTCAGGGCAGCGCCACGAGGTTCATGCTGAACAAGCAAGCGGCGCTCATGGGCAAAGCGTCCTTCCTCGATGGTCCCGTGGCCTTAGGTGGGATCGAGGTTACCGTCGAGGCCGACGACATCCAGGACGCGATCGATCATCTGGCGGAGAGCACGGTGGAGGGACTGGAATGATCGCAGTGTCCTCGCCGGCCTTCTCCGGCATGCCCTTCCACCGAGCGCTGGAGACCATCGCCTCGAACTTCAAGGCCTGGGAGGTGGTTGCAGAGGGCCGCCACGACCTCAGGACCATCGAGAAGGAGTTCCTCGCTCTCGCGCCGTCCTATGATCTCAAGTACAGCGCCCATGCGCCGATGAGCGACATTAACATCGGCTCCCTGAACCCCCGCCTGCGCGAGGCGGCGATGAGCGAGCTGGTGGCCGGCCTGGAGGCCTGCCGGCGCCTGGAAATGGACGTGTACACCGTGCACCCTTCGTTCCTTACGCCCATCGGGCTCGTGTGCCGCGACAAGGTACTGGAAACCGCAAGGTCCTCGCTGCGCCTCCTTGATGGTCTGTCCGCGGAACTCGGCGTCAAGGTGGCCCTGGAGAACATGCCCCGGGGACCGTTCTCCATGGGGACCACCCCTCAGTCGCTGGTGGAGATGGCCGAGGGCACCGGCCTCGGGTTTTGCCTTGATGTCGGGCACGCCCACACCATGGGGCTCCTCCAGGAGTTCATGGACCTCAAGCACCGCTTGGTCAATCTGCACGTGCATGACAATCGGGGCGACTACGACGCTCATCTGCCCATCGGGGACGGCACGGTCGACTTCCGCCTCGTGGTAGACGAGCTAGCAGGCTATGGAGGGAGGTTCGTGATCGAGTCCAGGGGCCTCGAGGACGCGCTGGTCAGCAGGGACCGCCTCGCGGCCATGCTCTCCGGCCGCTAACGCCTCGCGCCGCACCTCGTGCACACGAGCCGACCCTCGGTGTAGGCGGCCTCGCGGTTCCCGCAGTTCTTGCACACGTAGCCTTGAGGGTCCTCGAAACGGACCGCGGGCCCCCCGGCGTAAGGGGCGGGGGGAACATTAGGCGCCGGGTAGTACATCGCCGCCGGGACAGCGTACAATGGGCTAGGAACGTGGGAAGGACCAGGGCCCTCTCTGGGAACATCGGGCCAGATCCTCCGGCCTAGAAGCCAGCCCGCCCCCTTGGAGAAGTAAAGAAGCATGTACGGGGCCCCGATCGCCAGCCATACAAGCAGCATCAGGCCGACGGCCGCGGTCACCAAGAGGTAATCGGGCCATACTTGAAGGGGAACGGTCAGGAAATCGGTGGCGAAGTGGAACATGATGGACGCGTAAAGCCCTAGCTTGAGGTACAGGTAGGCGAAGGCCAGCCCGGCCGCCGCCGCCGGGAGGATCTTGAACAGGTCCCAGGAGAACATATGCGCGGCGCCGAACATCAAGCTGGAGAAGACCATGAGGAACGCTTCCTTCCTGCCGATGGCGAAGCCTCCTCCCAGGACATAGTTCGACAGCCTCCTCATCCCTCGCCCCGGGTCCTTCATGCGCAGCAACAGGTCGATGAGCAGCAGGGGCACGCCAATGAGCAGCACCCGGGACGCGACCTCCTCCCACACCGAGGCATGGGCAAAGCCGTAGATCAGCTGCCACAGCTCCCGGGTCTCGAACGAGGGCGTGGTGGTCGAGACGCCGAAGGCCTGGATTATGAAATAATAGGCGATGTTGAACGTGAGCACCGCGAACAGCATGGTGGCGGTTATGTACAGTGGGCTGTGCCCGCCCTGGGGCTGCCTTACCTGAAGCTCGTCCTTGAGCGCTGGAAGGCTCTTATAGATCAACCATGCGAAGGAGGAGGCGATGGCCGCCACCAAGACGATGTAATAAGCGAAGAAGGCGCTCCCGCCCAGTTCGGCGAAGTTGACGATGAACGGCGTGATCACGAAGAGATAGATATGCTTGTCCAGGTGGGGCCAGACCAGGTCGATGCCCCATACGGCAATGCCAACGTTGAGCGCCATCAGGACGGCGAGGGCGACCGATCCATAGGTCCCGAAGGCCATAACTATCTCCCTGGCGGTGTTCAGCCGGGGGGCCGGGGGGAAATAGAAAGGCATCGGCCACGGAGGCATGGTGCCCGTCCTCTGAGGCATACCACAGGCGGTGCAGAAGTTGGAACCCGGAAGCAGCCGGGTGCCGCAGTTGGAGCAGTACAGGGGCGCACGAGGAGCCTCTGGCTCCGTCCCGTCCGGGCACATGGCCGTTCAATGAGCGCCTGCGTATTTCTATCTGTCGCACCCGCTCCTTCCCGCTGGCATCCTCCGGCCCAGCATCCGAGTCGGTCTTGATGAAGGCAAAACCTTTATTGTCCTGAGGAGGGTTCCAATATCCAGACAGGGTGTCAAAATGAGCGATGGCAGCAACGAGCGCAATGTTCAGTTCGAGGTCGTGAACTCCCAGAGGATACCGTTCGGTAAGAACAACTTCCTGGAGGTTGCGCGCAAGCGAGCGGTCAGCAAGAGCGGCACCACGGAGTTCATCTCGCTGAGCCGCGGATATACGATGAAGGACGGCTCCGAGCGCTACAAGTCATCGATAAGCATACCTGATGAGGAAGAGGTCCGCAAGTTCCTAGCGGAACACATACAGAACATCTGATCACTTCTCCAGCAAAAGCTCCAGGTAGGACCTTCTCTCCGTTCTTTCCAGTCCCAGTTCGGCCAAGAGGCTGAACAGCATCCGGCGCCCTTCCTCCACAGGGAGGTCCTGGACCTCCAGCTCCACGAACCCTCCCAGCCCGGAAACGCGGTCCAGGGAGACCTCAATGTTTCCGATCCCGTAGTTGCGGCGCACCTTTCTGACCTCGGCCACCGGTCTGAAGCCAAGACGGTCCAGGATGGACATCATCGCGTCAGGCTCCCCGAGGGACATGCCGATCTCCTCCCGCGACTTGGTCCCAGCATCGATCTTGGGTCCCTTATAGTGAAGGGTGGCCCTGTTGCCCTCCCTCCTCAGGCGCAGCGCTTCATCCGTCCGTGCGAAGTCGCGGCAAGGATGGGACAGGTACAGGTCAGCCTGCGCGGTCTCTCCGCGGAACCCGGCCCCCAGCTCAAGGAGCCGCCTCTCGACGCCGTCAAGGTCCTCGCAGGGGCTCTTGATCTCGATCTCCATCATATCCTGTGGAAGGTGATGCCAGACTAATAAAACAATGGCATTTCTATTCATGTGGAATTAAAAATTCACTTTATTGAAAATCAGAAGTATACATATTTATAGAAACAAAGGGGGTAGACCGATTTGCGCCGGAATATGGGGCCGGTGGTGACTTCATGATAGCCCAAAAGAGAGCTATACCTAATGGTCGGCCAACAGGCCGGCCGGGCTCGTTCAGCGACCGCTCCCGTGTCCAGGGAACGTTCAGGAAGCGCAAGTGCTGGAGCCGTTATGGTGTCTCCGACATCATCGGCAACCTGCTCATCCTGGCGATCACAGTCACCCTGTTCACCGGAGTGCTGTTCTTCGTGACCTCCTTGCCCGGCCCCAGCGAGAAGGTGTACACCGACTTCTCCCCCTCCTTGAAGCTGCTAGGGAACTCCGGCAACGACGCCTATATAAACATCACGCACAAGGGCGGGGAGCCTCTATACAAGTATCGGACGCACATCTATCTGTTCGTGGACGAGGTCCCCCAGACCCGCAGCATCACCGACGGGAACATAGTCGGGGATTCCTGGCCCACCGGCATGACATGGTCCTATATGCTCTCTGGGGTCTTGCCGACCACCAAGCTGAGCGTCATGATCGTGGATACCGTGGCCAATACCGTGGTCTACAGTGCCCCGCTCCAGGGTGGGAACCAAGCGGCGACCACTCTCCCCATAATTGCCGACCGCGGGCTGACCCCGTCCCCCGCCTACGACGGCCGTCCGGTCCGGTTCTATGCTCAGATCAGCGACCCCTATGGAAAGCTTGACAACACCAGCGTTTTCGTCAATGCATCGTCCATAGGCCTGTCTCCGGTCCTTCAGCTCACTTACAACTCCTCCCTCAACCTGTACGTTTCCGAGTACGTCACCGCGAAGCTCGCATGGGACAGGTCCAACGTCCTGGTGTGCGCAAGCGACACCGCCGGCCGGCGGGTCACTCAGATGATGGTGCTGGAAGTATACGCCGGCACCGGCTCGGGCACCGGACCATACGCGAACTATCCGGACTTCTTCACCAACGGCACATATCCCCCAGATGCATCCGGCGGTGAGGCCGGCAGCTCGCTCGGGATCACGTTCTACTACATCAAGCGGACCTCCGACGGCACGATCACCAGGAACTTCACGAACTCCGAGGGCGTGACCATCGAGATATGGAGCGATACTCTGAACAACGTTGCCGGGCAGAACTCATTCTACCTCTACCACCCTCTGCTGGGAGTGAACCCCATCGCGCCGTCCACGGACACGGCTTTCAGGATCGGCGAGACGTTCTCGACGTTCCGGCAGTTCCTGTTCAACTTCACCGCTCCTGGCGCCTCCTACCGCTACCCGTTCCAGATCATAGTGAAGGACAATCAGGGCAACACCTTCAACGTGGCCGATTACATCAACGTCAATGGCGCGGACTATCCCCAGCTGGAGACGTACGTGGCCAACGGCAACAACCTGGTGCGCACCACCAGCTTCAACCATACCGACGACCTCTATCTGATAATCCGTACCAAGGACGTTGACAAGTATACTGATACGGTGTACATCAGCGGCATCGAGGTCGATGATTACACCGGCAGCTACGTCATAATGAAGGCCCCCACCGCTGTGCCGGCCATGGGCCAGGACCCGGCGTACAGCGCGCCGCTATCGTCGCTGTACAAGACCAACGGGCTCACCATTTCCAGGTATGGGGAGAACACCAACAACGGCGTGTACACGCTGAGGATCACTCTCAAGGACGCTAATCAGGGATGGTGGCTCCCCAAGACGAACTCGTATACGCTGAAGATAACGACCTTCTTCGACAGAGGGACCGGCGGAACGATGGGTGAGACCTACAGCATGCTCAGCTGTCAGTTCACCGTCACCGCGCCGCTAACGACCATGGACGTGGCCGCGGCCATCGGGTCCGGCTCGTTCACCTGGAGCTCCTCCGGGGCGACCTGGCAGAACAACGCCATCGCCTGGTTCAAAGGCGGCGACAAGTGGAACGAGAAGATAATCGATTCGAACCCCAGCAGCGGCCCCCTGGGCCTGTACCTGGAAGACCTCACCGGTGACGGCCGAAACGATCTGGTGGTCGGAGCGCAGGACACCTCCAGGGCCAACCTGTTCTGGTATGAGAACTCCAAGAACGACGGCTCGGAATGGAGCAACGCCAGGCCGATTTCCTACCCCTTCGACGCGCTGCCTGGCCTGCAGGCAGCGTACACCAGCAGCAAGGGCAATATCAATGAGGACGCATCCGTATGGGCAACAAGATCAGGAGGTGGCGAGTTCTACTCTGGCTATTATTGCCAGAACGAAATGTGCACCGCCCTGGCGGTCGCCGACCTAAACAATGACGGCTATGCGGACGTGGTCGCCAGCTTCATCCACGTGGTGGTCTATACCTCGGCCACCAGCGAAGGGAACGCCAATCCAAGCAACAGCTGGGGCATGTTCTTCAACCGCGGCGTGTACGTATTCTGGAACGACGGCAGCGACAATTGGGAGATGACCCCCTTATATGGAACTCTGGACTG
>JAKIXL010000001.1:31377-34808 GCA_022709105.1 Thermoplasmatota archaeon
CCGCCTCTGACGTCAACTTCCAGGCCAACGGTGACAAGAACCCGGCGGCCGCCGACCTCGCGATAGGTGATTTCAACAACGACGGCTATGATGACATCGTTGCCGTCTACGAGGATGGTCAGACCAAGGTCTGGCTCAACATGTGGGTCAAGAACGCAGGTCAGAAGGACCAGGCCTTCAGCACTTCCAACTCTCTTAGACCGATTAGCGGAATCACAGGGAACACTCCATGGAGCCACAATCAGATCATGCCCAAGGTCCGCGTCGCGGACATGAACGGGGACGGGTTCCCGGACATCGTGCGCACCAATGTCCGGAGCGGCGACTACGCGGTGTACATCTATTACACGCAGCAGGAGATCTCCGCCATTCCGATGCACGCGCCGTCCTATGAGTTCGAGGTGAGCCCGGCCTACCGCGCCACCACCGGCGGCTCAATGGCCAATCTGGAGACCGTCAACAGCAGGTTCGAGACCCTGACCGAGGTAGACGTGCTTTACGACCCGTTCAATGCCACTGGCGTCAAGTTCCTTGACGACACCGGCTCTCCGATCAACAACGTATGGTTGGACGACGATGTGTTCTACGACGTCGGGCAGGGGACCACGATGCAGCTGAACAAGTTCTCGCTGCCGCTGGACAACCTGACCACGCCCATAAAGGGCTCCCGCCTAGTGGTCCAGTACTATGTGGACCCCTCCTACACCGGTACAGGGTACGTGCAGTACTCGTTCAATAACGGCGCGACATGGACCAACACCAACATTCAGCCCAAACCCTCCCATACCTCGCTGGTGACGGCCTCGTTCGACCTCCCCGGCACCGAGAGCACATCGTTCACCAGCATAACCTCCGGGCTGGCGATCAGGTTCGTGAACCCCTCGGGCTCCTCCACGGTCCACTTCGACTACGTATGGACAGAGGTCACCTTCATCAAGACCCAGGCGCTCGGCTGGGTGTACCAGATAACCAACGCGCCGGCCGCCTACCAAGTGCTGACGATAAATGGAAGGACCAGCGATCTGGAGGGATTCCAGGTCCAGTACTCGGTGGACAACGCCACCTGGTTCGATCTAGGTGTCATCAGATCGACCACCAACGTCGAGCAGAGCTACGATCTGACCTACACCTCCAACGCGTACTATTACATAAGGTTCCTAGACCTCGACCGGTCGGTGACCGACACCGCCAAGAGCGTCCTGACCCTGGACCGCCTGGTGATCTATCATAACTCTCCCATGGTGAAGTGGAGCAGCTCGCCCAGCAAGGTCTGGTCCACGAGCAGCAACTACATCTCGGCCATCGCCGTAGGGGACATGAAGAAGTATCTTGGCTCGAACGTGGTCAACGAGCCCAACGACATCGTCGTGGCGCTCGGCGGCAACATCGCGTCCAGCGGAAAGCTGTTCATCATCCAGCAGTCGTCCTTCGGCTCCTTCTCGGCCCAATCCCTGGGCACCGACAAGCTGGCCATCCTGTGCCCGCCCTCGGGATACTACGAGATACACGGTGTCGAGCTTGGAGACCTCGACGGCGACCAGGACCTTGACATTGTTCTGGTTGTCGGCGCCCAGATGGGCAGGGACCCCGGCACCGGACCGACGCTGTGGGAGTACACCAACAACAACATGATCTCAGGGAACTGGAGGTTCACCGAGACGCCCATAAGCTCGGTCGCCACAAGAGGCGAGTCGGTGATCAACGTCACCACTGGTTTCATAGACCTGACGATCTTCCTGCCGGTCTTCGGCATGGTTGCGATCATCGCGACCGGTCAAGCGATGGAGCGCTGGAGAGGGAGGAGGAAGTAATCGGCGATTACGACGTGGTCATCAGCGGAGCAGGGCCGGCGGGAGCGCGGGCGGCGAGCCTGTGCGCCCGCCAGGGGCTGCGCGCCCTGCTCCTGGAACGGGAAGCGGTCCCCAGGGAGAAGTGCTGTGCCGGCGGGCTGCTGGACCGAGCCTCCGGCCTGTTGGGCGAGCCGTTGCCAGACCGCGTCATCGAACAGGAGATAACCTCGGTGGGGCTGATCCACCGGGACTTCCGTACGGATTTCGAGCTCCCGACCCGGGCGGCGGTCACCGTTCGCCGCTCTGTTTTCGACGCCTACCTCGTGGAGAGGGCCGAGAGGTCCGGAGCGGAGATGTGGACCTCGTCATCGATATCCAAGGTCAGGGAGTCCACCGAGGGCCTGGAGATCGTCATTGGGGGCAGGAGCATCAGGTCCCGAGCCCTCATCGTGGCCGAGGGGGCCATCAGCCGCACCGCCTCCGCGCTGTTCGGGCCGTACCCTGGACGGAACCAGGGCATAGGCATCGCCATGACCTGTACCCTACCACGTGATCCTGGAGGCCGTATGGAGTATTACTTGATGGGCACGCCCATAGAGAGGTTTCCCTTTCGGTTCAAGTTCCCACTCAACGGATGGATGTTCGCCACTAAGGGAGGAGCGAACATCGGGGTGACGGGAAAGGACCTCGGGGGGGCGGTTTACCGAGATGCTCTGGACGCCCTCCAAAAGGAGGTCGAGAGGAAGTACGGTGAGGCATCGGAGACTCGCATATCGGCCCACCCCATCCCCATGGTCCCCCGCCGTAAGCTGGCGACGAGAAGATGCGTCCTGATCGGCGACGCCGCTGGCTTCGCCAGTCCCCTTTCCGGCGAGGGGATGACCAATGCGTTCCGCAGCGCGGCACATGCCGCAGAGGCGGTCAGCGGTCTCATTCACGACGATCGCCCCCTGTCATCCTACCGTCGAATGGTGGCCACGGACATCCTCCCGGTGCTCCGCGCCTCGAGGACCATATCGCCGCAGGCCCAGTGGCTGATGGGGATCGTGGACACCTCGATGCTCATGAGGAAGATGAGCGGCGACGCCGAGCTGGTCTCTATATGCCTGGACATCTCCAAGGGGGAAAGGAGCTGGGAAGCGCTGCTCGGCGTGATCGCCCGCCGCTTCCCATACCTGTTCTTCTCATCCCTTACCTAGGACAGCGCGGGCAGGAAGCGCCAGGCGGCGTACAGCATGCCGACGAGCGCGATCGCGAGCACGTACCTCGACCGGCCAGTTCGCAGGAGGGCCGCCGATGCGGCCACGCCCAGAAGCGGAAAGAGGACGAGATCGCCGATATTCCGGAACAGCGCCAGGGGAGTGAGCGCGGTGATGAGCACCAGCGCCGAAACGGCCTTCTTGCCACGCTCCAAGCCGAACCTCGTGTACAAGGTGTCCACCTTCCCCTTGAGATCCTCCCGGTACCCATCAATGTCAGTGACCATGGACCCGACCACCAGGCCGATGAACATGTACATGCCCAACACCAACGCCTGGAACGTCGGCGTTGGGAAAATGGGCGTCCAGCTGTCAGGATAGACCATGGACGGATCTCCCTGGTACAGCCGCACCGGGCTCAGGGGGGTCATGAAGCCATATA
>JAKIXL010000200.1:0-268 GCA_022709105.1 Thermoplasmatota archaeon
TTCTGACGGACCGAAGGTCCTGAAGACGATGGCGGTGGACACGCTGAACAACATCGACGCGCCCAAGCCCTGGATGGTCCGGAAGATGATGAGCTGAGAGAGCCCGGAGGACAGGGCACAGAGGAGTGAGGATATCGAGAAGACGACCAGGCCGACGTTGAACATCTTTGCCTGGCCCACGCGCTCGGCGACCTTTCCCGAGATTATGAGCGCGCAGGTCTGGACCAGCACGTAGGCGGTCACCACCCACTGGGCGTCCGCCACCGCC
>JAKIXL010000200.1:333-2849 GCA_022709105.1 Thermoplasmatota archaeon
GATGATGGCCAGGACCAGATAGCGCCTCCCGCCATCGCCTGAGCTGCCAATGCGCATGAGAGCACCGGAGCGTGGACTGAAGAATAAAGCTTGGCATAGCCGCAGCGTAAGAACTAGCGAGATGGCATCAGGCCGGACGCCGCCATCTCCGAAGCCTAGGTCCGCTCCAGGATCTGGGTGACGAACATCAGGACCTTCTCCTGCCAGCCATCCAGCAGAGGCCCTTTCATGGTGTCCGGGTTCACGAAGGCACGCATCTCCGCCACCTTGATCATGCCCTTGGCCTTGAGCTGCTCGTCGATCATCGGCACGGTGCGGCGGACCCTCTCCAGCTCATCCTCCGCCGGCATCTTTCCGGTTCGCTTGTCCGGCATGGCCGCGCTGAAGGTGGCGATGACCGCGTACCTTGTGCCGGGAGGCAGGGACAGCTTCTTCAGGAACCGGATCATGTCCCCCGGCGCCTTGCCGAAGTGGGTCGGAGAGCCGAAGACGTACAGGTCGGCCGGCGGGACGTCCCGGGGGCTCATATCGCTCACGTGGTGGACCTCCACCTCGTTCCCCTTCTCTACCATCAGCTTCCTGAGCTCTTCCGCCAGCTTTGCTCCGTTCCCGTACTTAGAGGCGTGATAGACCGCGATCCTCATGCCCACACCCTAATGGATATTCCAGCCACCATGTAATATTGTTGGCGATAGGCCCTTGGATGCCGCGGCTCTCGCGAGGCGGCCGTTGAATGCCGTCGAGAGATCGTCTGGCCTGCCGTCCGCGATCCTATATTGAAAAAGGAAGATCAGGAACGGGAGAGTTCCTATTCCTTCATCCTGCCTCCGTCCCTGGACCCCTGGACGAACGCTCGGAAGTTCGCTTCGGACATCATGGGAGGGCATTCGCAGGCCATTGAGGCGAAGAAGCCGTTCTTGAAGTGCTTGTACCTCATGGCATCCTTGTATGCCTGTTCGTATATCTGCTGGGGCGTGCCATTGAACGCGAGGATGGTGTCGGTGTTGCCCATTAGGCAGCACTTGCTCTCGTAGATCTTGGCGGCCTTGATCAGGTCGAACGGTTTCTGGCCGTCATAGGCGATGTGCATTACCGAGCCGGTCGGGAACGGCATGTCCTCGCACAGGTGGTAGTCCTGGCCGTGGTCGCCGCATTGATGGTAGAATATTCCGGTCGTACCGGAGCCGATGCCTATGATCTTGTTCAGAGCATCCTTCATGTAGTCGGTGGCGAACTCCTTGCACTGGTCGACGGACATCGTCGAGCTGTTCGCCAGCAGGGTGGCGCAGGATGTTTTGAACGGCTTTCCACCGTAGAGGTCGCTCACCGCCTCGCAGGCGTTGACGCAATGCACCACGACCTTCCTCATGATGCTGTGCACGAGCTCCGGTTCCTGGAAGCACCACATCAGCATGTTCTCCGGCGAGACCCAGAACGAACCGATGACGAACGGCTCGTAGATGAACTGCCATGGTTTGTAGCCCTTGCCTGAGTATGCCTCCGCCGCCTTCAGTCCCCTGGCGTGCAGCGCCATGGTCGGGCCCTTTGCCAGCTCCTCCGTCGACAGCGGCTCGATCTTATCGGCCTTGTCCACCGTATCCGCCGGGTAGGTCAGTATCCCGGGGGCGGGCATGAGGCCGGTGGGCATCTTTATCGTTCCGCCGTAGTCCTCGCTCCAATAGACCGAATAGTTCCAGTTGAGGTACGGCACGAAGCTGTGCATCCGGGCGGTGTCCAGCTGCCAGGCGATGGCCTTCTCCGGCTCCGTATAGTACTCGTACAGGGAGTGGCCGCAAGCGGTGGCCGCGTAACCGCCGACCAGCGGTGCTATGGGCGCCTGGTCGTGGTCCCTGCCCACGAACATCCTCTTGATGTTCTCCCTCTGCCGATCGTAGTTCTCTCTCGTCCCGGGGGGCAGCGATTCCCAGCTCATTTCAGCTCCCTCATCGTCTTCACCATCTCATCATCTACGCCCTCATTAAGGATCGCTTGATCTGAGCAGGGTCAGCGATCGTGCCGCGGAACCCCTTTTTTCGGGCGATATCCTTTTTGCATATGGTTCAGCATATATGCAACTTGCTGGCACTATCGCAGAACGGCGATGTCTTGCCCTGCGGGACCTGTTCAGATCATGACCTCCAAGGCGGCAGGACCAGGAGGCCATGCATTGCTCTTATCATGAAGATCGATCGCCTATGGCACGGTTGAGATGGAGGGTGAGGAGCCAGAGACCATTTGGACAACGAACATCTCCTCGAATTGCATATTTCCCTCAACGAAGAGAGGGCGCATATGGAGGAAAGGCAAAAATCGACTTGACCAGATTAAGGAGTGGGGGCACTGGGATTTGAACCCAGATCAGCGGGTTTCCACCACGTGGGGAGCGACCCCACGCGAATTAACAGGTCATCGCTCCAGTTAGTCATCACCGGATCAGCAAACCCGTTAGCAATCACTCCATATTAACTGGAGCCCGCGAGGATACCGAACTACCCCATACCCCCACTGTTCAGCAT
>JAKIXL010000201.1:0-245 GCA_022709105.1 Thermoplasmatota archaeon
GAGGGCCATTCTCGCCCGGGAGCTTAGCATCAAGGAGGTGGAGCGGATAGCCAAGGGCGCCGACATCGGCATAGAGGTGTTCGTCCATGGAGCGTTGTGCTACTGCTTCTCAGGGCAGTGCCTGTTCTCATCCATCCTTGGCGGACGGTCGGGCAATCGCGGCATGTGCGCCCAGCCCTGCCGTAAAAGGTATACCTTGGGCAAGGGAACGGCATACCTGCTGTCCACGGCCGACCTGTTCTCCA
>JAKIXL010000201.1:303-2579 GCA_022709105.1 Thermoplasmatota archaeon
GCCGAGCGCGGGGACGAGGTCTTGATCACGGACAGGGAAAGGGAACTGTTGTCTGTGGCGTTCAACCGGGGCTTTAGTTCAGGGTACCTGCTTACGGACAAGGTCATGCAGCGCGCCTATCCCGAATCCCGAGGCCTTCCGTTAGGGAAGGCCATCTCAGAGGGACGAACGGTGAAGGTCCCTGGCATGCTGGAGGAGGGGGACGGGATAACCTTCTACCGTGAAGGCGAGAAGGTCGGAGGGTTCGAGGTCCGATCCCCGGTCCATCAGGACGGCCTCACCGCTGTGAGCTCACCCTTCCGTCTGGAGATGGGCGATTATGATGTCTACAAGACAAAGGACCGCCAGTTCGCGGTGATTGAGAAGGAGATAAGCGCCATCCAATTCCCAATGAGCCAGGTCAAACGTCGTTTCGCCCGGTTCGAGCGTCCGGCCGTTGACCGAGGAACGCGTCGAGGGGATCTCTCGTTCTACATTTCCTCGATCCCTTCGCTGGTCGCGGTCATGCCTTATGCCGATCGAGTGTACTTTGATGCTGGCCCCCATCTCGAGGAAGCGATCGAGCGCTGCCGCGCGGATGGGATTGAGATCGTCGCCAGGCTTCCGAGGATAACGACCTCGATGCCCCGGCTGCCCGACATACCGCTGATGATAAGCTCTCCCGGCCAGATGTTGGCATATTCCGAGCGACGCCTTTATGGATCGTACTTCTTGAACATGTTCAACTCCATAAACGTCCCTGAACTTTACCAGAGCACCCTGTCGGTAGAGCTCTCCAGAGATGATATACGAGACATAACCGCCCACTATCTCGGCAGGCTAGAGGTGATGGTCTTCGGCCGAGTGGAACTGATGGTGGCCCGCGATCCCACCCTAGAGGAAGGTACCTTGATAGATGAGAGAGGAGCAAGGTTCCCGGTTTTCCGTGACCGCTGCGGATATGTCCATATACTGAACTCATCGGACCTCTTCCTCTTGGACTTCCTCGGCGAGATGGACCGCATGGGGATCGACTCCTATGGCATCGACCTTCGGAACCGTCCTCCTGACGTCTGTTCGATCGTGGCCAAGGCATTCGATCGCCGGGACCTCCGTTCAAAGGACAGGATAAAGCGCAGGGCCGGGCCGATCACGGCTGGCCACTACCTCCGAGGAGTGCAGTAATAGTAACTGTAGCCTCAAACAAGATGGCTCGGGGTTCGTCTCCCGCATCATGGACCGGGAGAAGGGCAGTGCCGCCGAGCGATACCAAGCCTCGACCAGTCATTGGGACATGGTCAAGGACCGCAGGGGGTGGGGAGGCTTCTACGAATCGATCATGGCGATGATGATAGTAACCGCGGGAATCGTCCTCATTACAGCCTCCCTCACCTTCATGGCCGCTCATGAGGACAGAGGGAGAGGAGGCGGTCCGGAATGCCGGGAGGTGATAAGAGCGGTCCTGACCGATAGGACGCTGGCCCCATCGGATAGGATGCTCGACCTGCGCCAGGCGGACAAGGTAGATTGGACCTCCTTGAAAGGCGGAGCGGATATCGGTATGTCAGTTTTCCTGACGTTCGCTGACGGCACGACCCGGACGTTGTACCGTGAGGATATGCAAGATCAGGGCGAGAGGTATTCCATCAGCGAGCCGGTGAACATATTGGAGAGAGGAGGAACGGTCTCCGCGAGCCTATTAACAGTATGGGTGTGGTACCCCTGAAAGATCGGCTAGGGATTGCCGGACTGTTCGATGCGCTCATATTCCTAGCCGTTGCCTCCCTGGTGTCAGTCTCCCTCATTGCCACCTTGAGCGCTCATGTAGCGCCGGTGGAGGCTGTGAACGAGAGGATCGAAGCAGCCCACACCGTACTTCTCCGTTCTACCGTGAACGATTCCCGAGGGAACCCCTCGACCGTCGAAGAGCTGTTCAAACTGCGAGGTCCAGGTGATGGTTGCGAAGAGCATGTCACCAGTGTGCTCGACCTTCTGCTGCCGCGTTCCGGATGGAGATGGTCCGTGGAACGAGGAGAGCATCGGTGGGCCTTCGGCTCGAAGCAGGTCCCGAACGGCGATGTCATATGCTCCATCTTCAGGGCCCCCATTGATGGACAAGAGGTGACCTATCGCCTTGAGGCATGGCCCCTTCGCTAGCGGACCCGTCCCTTCCGCGCGTCCACGATGCGGCGGGCCTCTTGGTTCGTTCTGCCGAGATCAAGGTAGGAAAAGATGAAGGATAGGACGATGAGGCCGAACACCAGGGAGATGTACAGTGTTTCGTCAATGCCGGATAT
>JAKIXL010000201.1:2589-2847 GCA_022709105.1 Thermoplasmatota archaeon
CCCCACTCAAGGTCTCGGTGCGCGAGATAAAGTAGGGCCATGGCCGCCGCCAAGGCGCTGGTGATGTACATCGCGGCCCCATATGATGACCTACGCACCTTGATGGTCAGGGCATCACCGCGGCACTGTTCGCAACGGCCGTCCATAAGGAACGTCATTGGCCTAAGGGCATCGCACCCGGGGCAGTACTTGTACCTCATGCTCACGCTCCGAACTTCTTCGAACGGTCTGCCCGGTCGAGAAGGATCGGTAATAGGT
>JAKIXL010000202.1:0-2539 GCA_022709105.1 Thermoplasmatota archaeon
GGTCATGGCGGTCATGGAGACCCTCTTCAGCATCTCGGTGTCGTCAGGGGTGACGGAGACCGATATGTTGTTCAGGATGTTGATCGCCTCAGCGGCGGCCATCTTGTAGCCGTTGGCGATGATGGTCGGGTGTATGTTCTGCTCGACCAAGGCCTCGGCCTTCTTCAGCAGCTCGCCGGCGATGATGACGGAGGAGGTGGTGCCGTCCCCGCACTCGGTGTCCTGGGTCTTGGCGATCTCCACGACCATCTTGGCAGCCGGGTGCTGTACGTCTATCTCCTTCAGGATCGTAACGCCATCGTTGGTGATGACCACATCGCCCATGGAATCGACCAGCATCTTGTCCATTCCCTTCGGGCCCAGGGTCGACCTGACCGAGTCAGCGACCGCGCGGGCGGCGGCGATGTTGTTGAATTGCGCTTCCTTGTTCTTTGATCTCTCAGTACCTTCGCGAAGAACTATGATAGGCTGATTACCTTGTCCCATTCCGTAAGCCATAATGAGCCTCCTTACGGTCGGTATTTTATCGCTTCTATATAAGGATATCGAGTTCAGCGTTCCTCAAAACAGTATGCTGACACCTCCGTGAATGCCTACACACTATAAAACAGTAGCCCTTGATGTCGGACAACGTTTTTCATTTATCGAGGGTCTACCTAGGTCATGGACGAGAACCTCGAGCGGTACCGGGTGGACGCAGGATACTGCAGGTCCTGCCTCGGCATGCAGGGCGGTAGGGAGCAGCGGATGTACCGCTTCCCCAACGGCTACGGGGCATCCCTGATATCTGCCCCTCGCCTAGGAGGTCCGGAGAGATGGACGATCATGGCCCTGCGATTCGAGGGCGAGGAGTACGTGACGGTTGAGTTACCGGGAATTAAGAACGGCACCACTTCCGATGGGAGCGACTCCCGAAAAATGCTGGGCATCATAATGTCCTTAACCCACTTTTGAAGGTCCCTGGAAAATGGTCAAATACGCTGAGTTCGGTTGAAAGGACGAAAATGCAGGGCTTCGCTCCGTTACCATTGGAGGATCATACCTTCACCTCTTCGCACAAGAACAGCTCCAGCCTGTGCCATATCTGCAAGGGTTCCAAGAACCTCTGCGGTAAGGACCGCTGCCCCCTGATGGTCAAGTTCTATTCTTACACGAAGACCAAGAGGCTCATCGACGCGCAGGACCTGCATGGCAGCTCGCCGCCGGGCGTGTTCGTCGGCCGGTACGGCTATCCGAAGGTGGACATCGGACCCCTGGTCCCTCCGGACCTGGGCGACACGCTGATCATGGACACCCCGGAGCAGTGGATGGGCAAGTCCATGGACGAGATAGTCGACTTCCGCTTCCGCCTGGTGCGGGGGAAGCACCTGGTGGACGTCAAGAACTTCCAGAACGCCGGGCGGATAGTGGACTTCACCAGGGAGCTGGCGCTCTCGGTGAACTCGGTGGACGTGGAGGCCCGCTTCTCCAAGAAGCCGTCCGGACGCATCGTTCTGGACGATAACATCCAGCCCTTTGGGCCGTCGGCCAAGCTGGAGAAGCTGAGCATCACCAATCCAAAGTACGACCACAAGATCGAGAAGGCGTATTATGACACGGACCTCAAGGCCGCCGAGGCTGTAAAAGGGTTGTACAAGAACGAGGTGCTGATATCGCGCATCCAGAAGGCCTTCAGCATAGGGGCTTTCGGTATAGAGCAGAACAGGCGCTTGGTACCGACCCGCTGGAGCATAACCGCGGTGGACGACCTTTTGGGCAAGGACCTGCTGAAGACCACCAAGACCTTCCCGCTCATCAACGAGTT
This sequence comes from Thermoplasmatota archaeon, assembly GCA_022709105.1. Lineage (GTDB taxonomy): Archaea > Thermoplasmatota > Thermoplasmata > Methanomassiliicoccales > Methanomassiliicoccaceae > UBA6. Next base: position 1,805 of record JAKIXL010000202.1, read on the forward strand.
CCGGGTCTACGACTGGGACCAGCTCGATAACCGCTGGAGCGTAATGCTTACGCCCACCTCCTGGAGATACGAGCTCATCGAGGCCTGGTACCCCAACACGGTGTGGAACCCGGCCGGGCTGCAGGTGGAGATCATCTCCTCGCATGAGTTCTTCGATGGACGAAAGGACTACGCGGAGATCGGGGGATGCTATTACGCCGCGCGGCTGGCGGTGAACGAGCTGTTGCAGAGGGAGCGGCGGCAATCCGGAGCGGTGATCTTCCGCGAGGCGCATCCTGGATACCTGCTACCGGTGGGGGTATGGAACGTCCGCGAGAACGTCCGGATGGCCCTGACCCAACGGCCACGCAAGTTCAGCACTTTGGACCAGGCGCTGGCTCATGTGCAGACCCGCATGGACATCCCGATGAGCACCTGGACCGACCACAGTGCGATATTGACGGATCTGAAGATCCAACGGAGGATCGACGACTATGTCGAACCTTGATCTTTTCATGATGATGGACGACGGTTCGCCGGTCCCTAAGGCCCCCCGCATAGGCGAGGTCCGTACCAGGGTGGCTCTGCCGGCGTCCCGCCTCCCTGGTCTGGATTTCGCTCTCAACCCCTACGTGGGATGTCAGCACGACTGCCTGTACCGTTACGCGCCGTACGTCACTAAGAGACCCAGGACGGAGTGGACCACGGTACTGGCAAGAACGGACCTCCCGCAAGCTCTGGCCAAGGAGATCAAGG
>JAKIXL010000202.1:2613-2845 GCA_022709105.1 Thermoplasmatota archaeon
CCTGGGAACCGTCACCGACCCTTACCAGGAGGCGGAGAGGCACCTGCTCATCACCAGACGGTGCCAAATGGAGATCGTCCCGCACAGGCTTTCCGTAAGCGTCCTCACCAAGTCGGACCTGATCCTGAGGGACGTGGACCTATACAAGGAGCTGAAGGGGGAGATGGGCATCACCGTCACCTCGGTGAACGATGAGCTGAGCCGAACCCTGGAGCCTGGCGCCCCTTTACCT
>JAKIXL010000203.1:0-2472 GCA_022709105.1 Thermoplasmatota archaeon
CGGTCCTCAGCTCCTCAGGGAAACAAGGGCCTTCTTCTCCTCTTCTAAGAACCTCTTGTCCAGCTCTTCCTTCTTGGCTTCGTCGAACGACCGCTGCACCAGCTCCAGGACGTTGCCTTCCTCGATCTGGAAATGCAGGGAGATCATGTTGTTGGCCACCACCAGGCGGGGTATCCATACCTCCTCGGTTATCTCCACGTCGGCAAGGTCCCTCAGCATGCTCCTTATGATCTTATGCTCCTCCATCGCCTGAAGGGCGATCGGCCTCACCTGGATGTCTGAGAGCAGTTCCCGGTATATCGTGCTCTTTTCTCCCCGCTCATGGGCCTCAACCCTCGATATCAGCTCGATGTACGACCTCCCGTACCTCTCAGCATCATCTATGGGGCCCCGAAGGAGGTCGTTCAACATTTTCTGAAGCTCCGAATGTTCCTCTTTCAGACGATCGACGATGTTCATTCCCACACCTCGTTCCAACACCTCCTGGGAGCCCAGCTGTATAAGTGGATTGCGGAGGCCCCTACAGGGACAGCAGGAAGTTCGCCGTCCCGCCCAGCAGGAAGGCCATGGCGATGGAGGCCATGGAGACCGCCACCGCCTCCTTCAGCCCGAACTCCTTGGTCAACGCGGAGAAGACCCCGATGCACGGCATATATGTGGCCATGACCAGGGCGAACACGAAAAGCTGCTGAGGTGTGAGCACCTGCCCCAGGTCCGCGGAGGCGGTGAGAGAGAAGATGACGAACAGGATCTGCAGCGCCATCTCCTTTCGCAGGACCCCGAATATCAGCGCTACGATGATCGCCGGAGGTAGGCCCAGCAGCCCTACGGTAATGAAGCTGAGGGGGTCCACCAGCGCGTCGAGTATGTTGTACGCCATCAGCAGCTCCAGCAGCAGGCTACCTGCCAGGAGCAATGGGAAAGCGATGATGAAGAAATCGTTTATCCTCAGCCAGGTCTTCGAAAGGATATTGCTGGGAGAGGGCATCGAGAGCTCAGGGATCTCGATCACCAGGCTGGCCGGCTCCGCCCGCAGCACTACATGGAGCACCCTGCCGAGGACTAGCGCCAGGGCGAGAAGCACAAGGTAGATCAATCCCGCCCACAGTAACCCGGATTGCTGGCCGACCGTTCCTATGATTATGACGGTCTGGGCAGAGCAAGGCACCGCCATGACGATGATGGTCGCCAGGATCAATCTCTCCCTCTTCGATTCCAGAGTGCGGGTGGCAAGGATCGCCGGCACATTGCAGCCGGTGCCAACGACCATCGGGATGATGGCCCGTCCGTGCAGGCCGAGTCGGACCATAAGGCCGTCTAGCAGCATGACCGCTCGCGGCAGGTACCCTGAGTCCTCCAGGATGCCGAGGATGAGGTAGAACACCAGGATGTATGGTATGACTATCGCAAGGATGGCCTGGATGGACAGGTCGATGCCCGAGGCGATAGCCTCACCTACGGTGCCTCCGATGAGGGCGGCGAGCTGATCGAAGACGTTGCCCGTCACCCCAGTATAGGCGTCCAGGATCAGCTCTTCCAGGAACCCTCCGATGATGACGACCGAGAGGAAGATGCTGACCAGAACGGAGATCAGCAGTGGGATGCCCGTTCTCGGCCTCAGGGTGAACTCGGAGATGCGGTCCTTGATCGACATCTCCCTCCTCGGGAGCCAAGCGGTGACCTCGCCGGCGATCCTTCCGGCCTCACCATAGCGGTCCCGGGCGATGTGCACTTCCACATCCTCATAGTGCTCTTCCCGGAACTCCTTGCGCCATTCGTCCGCCAGCCTCTTTATTATTGGACTGAACTGCTTTGTGAAGTAGGGGTTCCCTTCCAAAAGCTTGATGGTGGCTCCTCTGATGGGATAACCGGAACCCGTTTCCACCGCTCCCGCTGCGACCTCCTCCAGAAAGGCCTCGATGTGGCTGTCGTACCTCGTGACGAAGTATGAACGCTGCACGCTGCCGGAGACCACGAAGTCCATGAGCTTGTCGACGCCCTCGCCGGTGAGCGCTACGGTAGGCACCACCGGCACCTTGAGTATGCCGCTCAGCTCGTCCACGTCCAGGGTGAACCTCTTCCGGGCCTGGTCCATGAAGTTAAGGGCGATGATGACCCGGTACCCCAGCTCTATCAGCTGGAGGACCAGCACAAGTCCCTGCTCCAGCCTGGTCGCGTCCAGCACCGCTATGACGTAGTCTGGGGCCTTCTCCGCCAGAAGTGTCGTGGCAACCCTCTCGTCCTCGGTGACCCCCGATAGGGAATAGGTCCCGGGCAGGTCGAACACCTCGATCCTCTGCCCCTTGTGCGTCACCATGGAGGATTCGAACTGGACGGTGGTGCCGGGATAGTTCGCGGAGATGACCCCCACTCCGGTGATGCGGCTAAAAAGGGCCGATTTGCCGACATTGAGGTTGCCTGCAAGAACGACCTTCATGGTCAGCACTTCCGGACCATGACCTTGGAGGCGTG
>JAKIXL010000203.1:2568-2821 GCA_022709105.1 Thermoplasmatota archaeon
GACCTTAATGGAACGGCCGGGAACGAAGCCCATGGAAATGAGCCTCTTGATCTTGGCCGAGTCCTCGCAGGACAGGTGGGTTATCTTGCCGAGCTCTCCGTCGGACATATCGGTCAGCGGCACTGAGAAATCAGGGTCCGGAGCGGAGGGGGGTTCGCATACCGGTATGGGGTTCCCGTCCGGACAGCAAGTGGGATAGTTCAGCAGCTGATTGAACATCTCCACAGTGTCATCGGATATATTGTGCTCTAGC
>JAKIXL010000204.1 GCA_022709105.1 Thermoplasmatota archaeon
CAGGAGATTGGCGGTCACCCTGACCACCTCTCCCCCTATGTACGCCGTCCGCCAGGACTTCAACGGAATAGAGCGTGTCCCGACCACGGTTATGCAAGACGAGGCCATCGAGATGGCCGATTTCGTCGCCGTGACCCTCGAAGCGGAAAAGCCAGGCACCCTGCAGTATCTCGACTATGACCTAAAGGTGCTGGAGGCGAAGCTGCTCTACCTTCCCATGGTGTCCACACCCAACGGTCCTTGGCTCGCGCTTTAGCCTCCCGACTGGACAAAGTTCATACTATCCGGTCAAGACCAGGGCGTATTTGCCCGGCAGGGACGCTGAAGAATGCATAGCTTTTAGTTGCAGCTCGGTATTTTAATCACCATGACCGGAGCGGACCTAGGGCTGATGTTCATCATCATTGGAGTGATCATGTTGCTGGCCGAGGCCGTGACCCCCGGCGTGTTCCTGGTGGTGCCGGCAACGGTCCTGATAGTTCTCGGAGCCATCGGATTGATCGCGCCAGGTCTGTTGCTGAGCATGTGGTCGCCGATAATTGCCTTAGTGATAGGGGTACCGGTCTTCATGGTCACGGTTAGGGCATATCAGAAGCTCTCGCCCCCCATGCCTCCAACCACCACAGTGGCGACGTCGCTGATCGGAATGGAGGGTGTAGTGGTCACCGAGGTCTGCCCCAACAACATCAGGGGCAAGGTGAAGATCCAGAACGATATCTGGAGCGCAACGTCCACCCGCCCCATAGAGGTCGGCTACAGGGTCAGGGTGGTCCACAGCGAGGGGGTTCATGTCAAGGTCGAGCCCATCGGAGCCGTTCCCGAGGCCGAGTGCAAGTGAAGAGGAGATGTTATGGTCGATGTCGTAACGATCGGACTGTTGGTGCTGGCCATCGTGGCCGCGGTATTGATCCTCGTGACCGGTATACGGATCGTTAAGCCGTACGAGCAGGCGATATACATACTGCTGGGCACGTACAAGCGTACTTTGAACCCGGGCTTCAACTATGTGTTCCCGCTGATCAGCGAGGTGGTGAAGATCGACCTCCGTACCCAAGTGCTCGAGGTCCCCCGTCAGGAGGTCATCACCAAGGACAACTCGCCCACCAATGTGGACGCCATCATCTACATCAAGGTCATCGATCCCAAGAACGCGTATTTCCAGGTCACCAACTATCGGGCGGCGACGGTTTACCTGGCACAGACCACCCTCCGTGCCATCATCGGCGACATGGAGCTTGACGAGATACTGTCCTCCAGGGAGAAGATCAACCTGAGGCTCAGGGACATTCTGGACGAGGCAACCGACAAGTGGGGCGTCCGTGCCGAGGCCGTCGAGATCCGGGAGGTCGACCCCGCTCCCAAGGTCAAGCAGGCCATGGAGGAGCAGACCTCCGCCGAGAGGCTGAGGCGTGCCGCCATTCTCAGCGCGGAAGGTTCCAAGAGGTCCCGCATCCTGCAGGCCGAGGGCGTACGGCAGTCCAAGATCCTGGAGGCTGAAGGCGAAAGGCTTGCCATCATCCTGCAGAGCCAGGGCGAGGCCCAGAAGCTGCGCATCCTTTCAGTAGGGGCCAGTCCGCTGGACTCCAAAGCGCTGGCGGTCCTGTCGATGCAGACCATGCAGAGCCTGGGGGCCTCCCAGTCCACCAAGTGGATCCTTCCGTTCGAGGTGTCAAAGGTTCTCGAGGGCATGTCCGAGTTCTTGGGCGTCTCCAGGCAGACCCCTGCAAGAGAGGTGTCCGATCAGGCGGCAGTGGAGAAGGCTGTAGGGAAGCCCGATGACGTTCTCGGCCCCATTCCCTCCCAGGCCGAACTCCGCTCGGAGCTGAAGGCATTGGAGGACGCCATGGCCAAGGAGAAGGAGGAGGCCGAGGCCCTCGGAGCCCTGGGGCAAGGGAAACCGGACAAGGACATGCTGAGCCAGTGAACCGTACACCCGAAATGGATGAGGCCTCTTGGCCTCACCTTTCCTCATTTTTTATCCATCGGCCACGGCGGCCAGACCTGACCCAGGGCCATTGACCTTGCCGTTCTCAAGATGCACCTCCCGGTCGTCCGGCCCATCACTGTTCGCGGTTCCTGCTTTCTATCCATCATGCTTGATAAGGGGGTCGTGATTATCCGGCCATAGATCAGGGGAGACCTTAGGTGCCGATCATACGCTGTGAGAACGTCACAAAGACATATGTAACTGGCGATGTCCGGGTGGAAGCGCTCAGAGGCATAACCATGGATATCGAGAGAGGGGAGATGGTCGCCGTTATGGGGCCGTCCGGATGCGGTAAGACTACGCTGCTGAACTGTTTGTCCGGCATAGATGACGCGACCTCGGGGCGGATAATCATAGAGGGCAACGAAATCACGACCATGGACGACGATTCCAAGACCGACTTCCGTGCCAAGCGGATGGGATTCGTCTTTCAGTTCTACAATCTGCTGCCAGTGCTCACGGCCACGGAGAACGTCGAGCTTCCATTGCTCATCGCCGGGGTCGATCCCCAGAGTTCAAGGAGGAGGGCGACGGAACTTCTGGACGCGGTAGGGCTCTCGAATAGGGCCACTTTGCGCCCCAACTCCCTGTCCGGCGGAGAAAGGCAGAGGGTGACCATCGCCAGAGCTCTGAGCAACGATCCGGCCATCGTTTGGGCGGACGAGCCTACCGGAGACCTGGACGTCAAGACCTCGGAGGAGGTCGTCTCCCTCATGCGCCGCCTCAATCGAGAGAACGGGCAAACCTTCGTCATCGTGACCCACGACCCGGAGGTAGGGGGCAGGTGCGACCGCATCATTCACATGCGGGACGGCTCAATAGTCTCGATGGA
>JAKIXL010000205.1 GCA_022709105.1 Thermoplasmatota archaeon
TAGAGTACATACCGACCCGCCTGCCGAGCGTGTTCCCGCCGTCCCTGGCCCCCCTGACCCCCTCGCTGCTCAGGGACATCCCGAGGATGAAGCTGGATGTGGTCCAGTCGGGAGAGGTGTTCCAGCCCGGAACGGTGCTCACCTGGTCCGCCTCCCGGGACGGCCCGCGCATGTTCATATGGCAGGAGCTGGACATCTGCATGCAGGGCCCCCTCGGCTGGGTCCAGAGGCAGTTCTACCGCACCATGGGCAAGGCCGTGGTCCGCGGGTGCCGAAAGGTCATCCCCCGCTCCCGCTCGGCCGCCCGCCATCTATTGCAGGCAGGGGTTCCGGAGGCGCAGATCGCACCGGTGGTGCATTCCGGAGTGGATACGGCCACATACCGTCCGTTGCACAAGGGCGACGCCAGGGCGCGCTTCGGCATCGACGAGGACCGCAACGTGCTGCTGTGCATCGGCCGCATGCACGAGAACAAGGGCATGGACCTGCTGGTCAGGGCGATGGCCCGGGTGAGGGTGAGCGACCCGGAGTGCCTGCTGGTGCTCAAGGGCACCGGCCCCCAGGAGAGGACGCTGCGCTCCTTGGTGAGGGAACTGGACCTGGGGGAGAACGTAACAATCATGACCGAGCGCCTGGACCAGGGCGATATGGCCAAGCTGTACAACTGCGCGGACCTCCTGACGGTGGCGTCCCGCACCGACCTGTTCCCGTTCACCGCCATCGAGGCCATCGCCTGCGGGGTGCCGGTGGCCACCTCCTTCGCCCGCGGCCTGAAGAGCGACATCGTGGACCAGGGGGCGGGGGCGATGCTCTCTTCCGACCCCCAAAGAATGGCCGTCGACCTTCTGTGCCTGCTGGAGGACCCCGTGCGCCTGGACATCCTGGGCTCACGGGCCAGGGACCTTGCGCTGGAGGACTTCAGCTTTGACGTGGGGGCCGACCGGATGGTAAGCATATATTCCGAGGGGCTGGAATGAGGATCGCGTTCATACCGAAGGTGGAGATCGACCCCGCGAACTCCGAGAGGACGCCCAAGCTGCTGTACCTGCTTTCGCTATGGTTCGATGTGCTGCCGATCGAGACCGGGGCGCTGGACCGCAAGGTCTTCGACCAATCCCGGAACCGCTTCGCCCGGTACGTCATGTTCGTACTTAACGAGATGTCGATAGCGTGGGCCGTGTTGCGCATGGGTAGGCGGGAGCGGGTGGACATCATCTTCGCCGAGGGCACCTATTACTCGCTGGCAGGGGGCCTCGCGGCCCGCGTCCTGGGGGTGCCGATGGTATGGGACAACCATGGCAACATCAAGGACTTCGCCGCGACTCTGGGTAAGAGCCGGTTCTTCCTGTGGGGCAACCTGGCGCTGGAACGGGTCCTGGCGCGCTTGGCCAGCAAGGTCCTAGTGGTCTCCGGCAAGGAGATCGAGGCCTACCGTTCGCTCGGTTTCGACACCTCCAGGTTCGAGGTCCTGCCGACCTGCGCGGACATGTCCATGGTCAGCTCCAGGCTCAGGACGAGGCAGGAGGCCAGGGAAGCTCTGGACATAGGCCCGGACGCCAAGATAGTCCTCTTCTTCGGCACCCTGAGATACTTGCCCAACCTCGATGCCGCCCAGTACATCTCGCGGGAGATGCACCCTTGGATAAAGGCCCAGGTGCCTGGCGTGGAAACGCTCATCGCCGGCAGCGGGAGCCTGGGAGACGACCCCCCCGCCGGAGTGCGTATGCTCGGCTTCGTGCCAGACCTGTACCTTTGGCTGTCCGCGGCGGACGTGTGCGTGGCGCCTATGTGGAAAGGGGTAGGCATACTCACCAAGGTCATCGACATGCTCTCGGCCGGCCGTGCCACGGTCGTGAGCCCGCTGGCCCTGGAGGGCATACCGGAGCTGGAGCACGGGAAGAACTGCCTGGTGGGGAAGGACCGGGAGGATTTCGCCCGCCAGGTGGCGTCGCTGCTCGAGGACCCCGCGGAGGCCGAACGTCTGGGCATCAAGGGGCGAGAGCTGGTGGCCTCCCATTACTCCTGGGAAGAGGTGGCGCCCCGGTTGCGGGACATGATGACCGCGTTGGCGAGCGACCGACAAGTTCATAGCGATAGCGCATCAATGGCTGAAGGAGGGTGATGTTCTAGTGGCCGCTAGGTCGGGGAAAATTATCATAGGTCCGGGGAGGCCGTTCGACCTGATCATCGTTTGCCTCCTCGTGGTGGCCGCCCTCCTCCTTTCGCTGATGGACTGGGCAGGGCCGCTGAGATGGGGCATCGCGTTCCTGGCGGTCTTCTTCTGCCCGGGATACGCGATAGTCTCGGCCCTTTTCCCCGGCCGCAAGGCCCTGCTGTCGCAGACCACCATAGTGCGGCGCGAGGAGCACTTGCTGGACATCGGTTTCCTGGAGAGGTTGGTCCTCGGCGTCGGCCTCTCCGCGGCCATCATGGCGCTGTCCGGGACCGTCCTGACCCGGGGCATACTGAACTTCGACGTCACGGTCGTGGCAGTGGAGACCGTTCTCATCACCTTCGTAGGCTCGACGATAGCCCTCGTGCGCCGGTCCAGCCTCCCCAGGGGTGACCAGTTCGCGGTCCTCGGCAGGGTGAAGCGGCGGATGCCCTACACCGCGGCGGAGATGGGCGTCGCGGTGATCATCATAGCCGCGATAATGGTGATGTCCGTGGTCTTGGTCAATGGCCTCAGCGCGAGGCCGGTCTCGGAGCCTTACTCCGAGTTCGGGGTCACCGGTACGGACGGCGACCTATCGCACATGCCCAGGGTGCTGGCGGTCAACCAGCCGGGGCTGATCAAGGTGATT
>JAKIXL010000206.1:0-342 GCA_022709105.1 Thermoplasmatota archaeon
GCCTCCCTTCGGGCCGGGGCCGATCATCGCTCAAGTTGCCGGTCCGTCGATGCCCGTTCCTTGGCCATCTTCTCGCACCGGCCCGCCCGATGCTCGGTCTTGCGGACCCCTTGTCGTCCCTGAACGGCCCAGGGTTCTAATACTTGGAGCGTTCACGGACCCTCATCGGCCGGGGATGCCAAGCCTCCTCCAAGCTATCGCGCCTAAATGATCCCAAGGTCATGCGGCAGCAGGCCGCAAAATTTCGGAACGGGCATCCTTAGCCACTTTTTGTTCCCCGGACATGAACTTCTTTATATCTTGTAAGCTGAATAGGTTTTGCCGGCCTGGGCGGAGATTCCC
>JAKIXL010000206.1:352-2803 GCA_022709105.1 Thermoplasmatota archaeon
CAGGCGAGGGGTCGTCCCTCAATTCCTTAGCCCAGCCGGCCCGCGGACCTTTGTCCCCGTGCCCCATTCCTGCCGAACGCGCATGGCCGGGGCCTCTCTCGTTCTCACGGTGAAGGCATCGGCATGGGCCGCCCAGGGGGCGGCCCCCATTGCCGGGGGCGGTCAAGGGAAGGATGGGGGGGCACCTGCAGGACGGCGGTACTCAAACCGGTCCGAGCAATGTGATTATTACATCGTAAATCGATATTGCGGTGGATGCGGGGCCGTTCCGTCCAATAAGGTCCGTTTAGGCCATCGACTCCAAGGGGATGCGGCTTGTGAACTACCAAGAGAAGGAGCAGGCCGGCAAAGGAAATGGGGCGCCGGAGGACGAGCATGAGCTGAGGGATAGGTACCATCCTTTCTACGAGCACATGATGGACCCGTTCTTCATCTTCGAGCTGTTGAGGGACGCGGGCGGCACTGTGGTGGACGTCATCCTCCGTGAAACCAACCTGGCGACGGAGAGGCTCTTGGGGCACGAGGCCCGCGAGAGGATCGGGGAGCAGATTACGGAACTGAGGGCCACCTTGGGGCAGGGGTTCTTCGATGCTTACGGCCGGGTCGAGAGAACGGGAGAGGGGGAGAGACGGGAGGTGTACAATCCCCGGATCGACCGCTGCTTCGAGAGCATCATCTTCAGGTTCGGTCCGGGGAAGGTTGGCGTCATATCGAGGGACGTGACCGAACGGAAGCGCATGGAGGATGCGCTCAGGGAGAGCGAGGCGCGGTACAAGCTCCTGCTGGAGCATGCCCCGACGGCCATCTATGAGATCGACTTCCGGGACGGCAGGCTCAAGAGCGTGAATGACGCGATGAGCGAGCTGACCGGCTATTCTCGGGACGAACTTCTCTCCATGAGCGCCATCGACCTGCTGGACGAGGAGAGCGGAAGAAGGTTCAAGGAGCGGGTCAAGAGGGCGCTCTCCGGTGAGAACATAGAGAGTTCCGCGGATTACGTGGTCATCAGAAAGGACGGCGGAAGGATAGATGCCGCCCTGAAGATGCGTTTCGACATGGAGGAAGGGCGGCCGGTGGGGGCGCTGGTGGTGGGCCACGACGTCACCGGGCGGAAGAGGGCGGAGGAGGCCGCCCTGCGCTCCCGATCTATGCTGAAGCAGGTGCTGGACACAGTGCCCCTCCCGGTGTTCTGGAAGGACTTGGAGCTGAACTACCTGGGATGCAACCGGGTGGCCGCCAGGCAGGCGGGCCTCTCGGACCCTGAGGACATCGTGGGCAAGAGCGATCTGGACCTTGCTTGGAAGGCATCGGCGGACATCTACCGGGCGGACGACCGCGAGATCATCAGGACCGGCGTTCCCAAGCTTAGCTACGAGGAGCCGCAGGTGCAGGCCGACGGGGGGCGGTTGGTCCTGAGGACCAGCAAGCTGCCGCTGCGCGATCCGAACGGCAGGATCATCGGCGTCCTCGGCACCTATGAGGACATCACCGAGCGGAAGCGGCAGGAGGATGCGTTAAAGGACAGCGAGGAGCGTCTCCGGGCGGTCGTGGAGAGCTCGGCGGACGCCGTATATCGGCGCGACCTCGCTGTCGACCGCTATGACTACATGAGCCCGGTCATCGAGCAGATGCTCGGCCTGACGGTGGCGGAGATGATGTCCTTGAGCATGCACCAACTGCTGGAACGGATCCATCCCGACGACCGCGGGAAGGTCGCCGCGGAGCTCGAGCGCTCCATCGCCGCCGGAAGGGGCAGCGTGATCTACCGGTTCATGGCCACAGACGGAGGCTACCGTTGGCTGTCCGACCGGTTCATGGTGATCCGGACGGCCGACGGAAGGGTCTTGAGTAGCGGAGTGGTCCGGGATGTCACCGAGAGCATGCAGTACAATGAAGCGCTTCGGAAAGCGAACGAGAAGCTCGAGCGCTCCAACGAGGAGCTGCAGCAGTTCGCCTACGTGGCCTCTCACGACCTCCAGGAACCTCTGCGCATGGTCACCTCCTATCTCGGCCTGCTGGAGATGAGATACGGAGGCCAGCTGAGCGACGAGGCCAGGAGGTACATGCATTTCGCGGTCGACGGCTCGATGCGCATGAAGCGCCTCATCGACGACCTGCTCCAATACTCCCGGATCGAATCGGGCCCGACCGATCTCACCGATGTCGACATGGGCGAGGTGGCTAGGGCGACGGTGAAGGAACTGCATGTGGCCATCGAGGACGCCGGAGCGGTGGTGACGATCGGTGACCTGCCGACCGTTCACGCCGACGCGATGCAGATGAGGCAGCTCCTGTCGAATCTCATCTCCAACGCCGTCAAGTTCCACGGTCCGTCGCCGAGGATCGTGGTATCGTCCGCGAGGGACGGGGACGATCTGGTTTTCTCCGTCTCTGACAATGGCATAGGGATCGAGCCCCGCTTCCACGACAAGCTGTTCAAGATGTTCTCCC
>JAKIXL010000207.1 GCA_022709105.1 Thermoplasmatota archaeon
CGATGTCCCTGGTCAGCTTCCTGGTGACCACACCGTACCTGGTTCCGAACCTGCCGGAGCTTCCGGCCTTCATAGTTCTCTTTGCCATTGCCATCACCCGATCAGCTTTCTGATCTCCGCTCCCAGTCTGCGGGAGGTATCGATCGCCGTCCTGACCTGCTCCAACGTGAGCGCCCCGCTGAGCCCCTTCTGCATGGCCCGCAGATCGCCGTTGTCATCAGTGGTAACGGTCAGCCTATCCGCCGCGACCTTCTCCTCGTCGAGAGTCGGGTCAACCAATATAGAGTTTTCTATCTGTACCGAGGTGACGGCCACGGGGGTGCAGGTGACGGGCATCGGAAAGTCCTCCCCCAGCCCATTGGCCTTGGCCGGGACCGTGGCGCTCTTAATGGCCGCGACCGCTCCCAGGTTGCAGGCGTCGAACAGGTTGCCATCGAAATCCAGGACGTATATGTCAAGGAAATTGATCCAGACCTTCTTGCCCGGCTCCACACAAAGCCTTTCCAGGTCGATCATCTGGCTCTCCCTTATCCCCCGATCGACCACCCGGGCCAGCTCGATCGAGTTCTCGTCCGGCGGACCGGACTCGAAGCTGGGGGAGGCCATGGGGATGAGCTCCGCGTTCGTCGACAGCACACCCCTGTTGGGGGTGTCCGGGAACGGCTCTCCCACGGTCATCTTCAAACCGACGATGACCTCGGTATTGCCTATCTTGACCCTCGCCGAGCCCTCCGCGGTCTCGACCACGTTCGTCTGGACCATTATCTCCCGATACTGGTCCCACGCCCTCCCATCCACACGCCTGCCGTCGGCAATGAGCCTGTGGATATGGTCCCTCTTGATCTCTGAAACGACGGACCTCGCCATGTTCAGGCCTCCTCGGTCATCGCGTGGACGAGCCCCTTGGTCTCCTCCTCGCCCTCCCCACTGACCACCGCATAGCGGCGGCGCAGGGCGTCCTTCTGCATCTCGTATATCTCATGGCAGGCCTTGACGCCCATCTCCAAGGCCTGGTCGAACTCGGCCTGGGTCAGGTGGCCGTCCATCTGCATCAGCAAGACCTCCCCGGTGCGGGGTATCATGGCGATGGGCAGGTCGGCCTGGCCATAGTTGTCCTCCTCCTTGTTGAGGTCAAGGACCACCTGGTCGTTGACCTTGCCGACGGCGACGGCTGGAACGATGTCCTTCATCGGTATCCCGGCGTCAGCGAGAGCGACGGCGGCCGCGGTCAGCCCGGCGCATCTGGTGCCCGCGTTGGCCTGCAGCACCTCGATATAGACATCGATGGACGTCCGAGGGTAGTTCTCAGTGAACACCACGTACTCCATGGCCTCGGATATCAGCTTGGATATCTCCACCGAGCGGCGGTCCGGCCCGGGCCTCTTGCGGTCCGAGACGGAGAACGATATCATGTTGTACTTGCACTGGACGATGGCCTTGGCCGGGTTCTGCATGTGCCGGGGGTGGCACTCCCTCGGGCCGTAGACGGCCGCCAGGACCTTGTTCTTCCCTATCTCCACGTAAGCAGAGCCGTCGGCGCTCTTGAGCACCCCGGCCTCGATCTTTATCGGCCGGAGCTCATCAACCTTCCGGCCATCAATCCTTATCCCGTTTTCATCGATGAGCTTCATATCAGAATTTCCACCCATTTAAAACACCTCACTCTTCCTTGCGATATACCGATTCCAGGAATTCCTTCACCCGCTCGGTCAGCTTCAGGGTCTGCGCTCCCTCGTCTATCATCTTTATAGCCTGCATGGCGTGCACCATGTCCTCCATGTTGCCGTCCATCCAGATCCTGCCGTTCTGTCCGATGAATATGCGGCAGTTGGTGTAGGTCTTGATCATCTGGATCATGGAGCCGTTCTTGCCTATCACCCTGGGCACCTTGCTGTGGGATATCTCTACGATCTGTCCTCCCTGCAGCTTGCGCAGCCCCTGCTCCTTCATAGTCACCTGCACCCGCTTGGTCTCGTCGACCGACAGGACCTTGGCCAGCAGCGTGTCGCCCACCGCCAGGTAACGGGCGGTGTCCCCGAACTCCACCCGCCACGGAACCTCGTTCACGTGCAGGGGCGCCGGGTAGGGCGAATAGATGTCCACCAGCCAGTTGGAAGGCCCGATGTCTATGACCTTGCCGATGATCATGTCCCCGGGGGCCGGGATGTACCTGCCTCCCAAGGGGATGACGTTCACGAAATTCGACTTGACGCTCTTGATGCCCAGCATCGCGGCGAAGATCTTGCCGTCGTGGACATAGGTCCCCTCGCCGGGCTTCATGGTCCCGGCGTCCAATAGGTCCCCGGGTAGCACCAGTTCTCTGGTCATGCTCTCTTTGTTCATTTTATCACTCTTGGAACGTTATATGTCATCACTTCAGCTGCTTGGTCTCGACCTCGCCGTGGGTCTTGGAGTTGAGGCGGTTGAACAGGTCGTCGCGGAGGCCGGCCGGGATCTCGACCACTCCGATCCAGTCCCCGTTCTTCTGCCATTCCTCCTTGATTATCTTGCCCATCTCCTTCATGTCCTCGTAGCAGCGGCCGTACTCGTCGGCCTTGAGCTTGACGGCGATGCGCACCTTGTCGAAGCGTATAGGTATCAACGGACGCAGCTTGTCCAGTACCTGCTGCACTTGCATGTCCACCGGCTTGAAGGGATCGATGTGGACCTTGGCCTCTTCCATGGCCAGTTCTATCCGCGCCGGGGTGTGCGGTCCGCCGGTCTGCGGGTTGATGGCGATTCGTGCGATGGTGGCGATGATACGCAGCCGCTTGCTCTCCAG
>JAKIXL010000208.1 GCA_022709105.1 Thermoplasmatota archaeon
CCGGTTATGATGCCCCGCGTCTGGTTTCCTGCCAGTCCCTTCATGGCCTCACCTCTTCTCCACGACGACGAAGGACACCGTCTTGCTCAGGGGGCGACATTCCATGATGCGCACCCGGTCCCCGGCCGCTATTCCGAGGCACGGGGGGTTGTGGGCGGTGTACCGTTTCATCCTCTTCTCGAAGCGTTCGTACTTCTTGTCATACTTCAGGTAGTTCCTCTCGACCACGGCGCTGCCGTTCATCTTGACGGATACGACGACGCCGTCTATGATCTGCCCCCGCACCGGGAGCTGCCCGTGGAATGGACAGTGCTTGTCCTCGCAGGTGGCCGAGGGGGCCTTGACATCAATGCCAATGTCTCTGATTTCGCTCATTAGATCACCTAATTCTCTTGATCCTATCCTCTGGCCGATGCTGGATCTCGGATCCTAGGACCCTGACCCGCTCGCCCTGGTATGTGAACACGAACTCATGGCCGGACTTGGGTATCCACCTCTCCCTGCCCTGGCAGGAGATGGCCAGCATGTTCTTGGTCTCGTCCACCACCTTCCCGTGCAACAGGTGCCCGGGGCAGCTGGATTCCACCACCTCGATGTCCAGTCCGATGAATTCTTGCCTCATGAAATCCCTCTTGTCCATGGCTCCTACCGAACCTCGGTCTTGAAGCCCATTTCTTCCAGGGTCTGGGCCACCTTTTTCTTGTGGTCCCCCTGGAGTTCGATCTTACCCTCTTTGGCGGTGCCCCCGGCGGCGCACTTGTTCTTCAGTTTGCGTGCCAGGTCGTCGATGTCTATGTCTGTGGCATCGATCCCATCGACCACAGTGACGATCTTGCCGTACCGCCTGCTGTCTGTGTAGATCCTTACGGACTGCTGCTCTCTTGCGATCTCCTCGCACATGCACAGCTCTTTGGGGAGCCCACATACCGAGCAAATGTCGGCCATTATTGTTCTTCCTCCTTCTGGACGGTTAGGATCCTGGCGATGTTGCTCCTTAAGGCCCTGATCTTCCCCGGGTTGTTGGGCGCCCCGCCCATGGCGGCGGCTCCCTTCTCGTGCATGAGCTCGTCCTGCAGCTCGCGGAGCTTGACGGCGCGCTCATCCACGCTCATCTCTCGTATTTCAGAGGTCCTCAGCAATGCCATTTATTCGGTCACCTCCTCCTTGTCGCCCTCGGACTTCTCGTCCTCGGCTGGGTGCTCAGCGATGACCGAGACCTCCTCCTGCTTCTTCAGAAGCTCGGCGAGGTCCGGGTTGGCCTGCATGGCCATCTCCATGGGCATGACGTCGATCTCGGCCGGGAGGCGCGCTCCAGGCTGCATGATCTCCACCTGTACCCCGATGACCCCGGGCTTCAGCTTGGCCACGGCGAACCCGGTGCCGACGAACAGCTCACGGGACTCTCCGCAGTACTTTATGTAGCCCTCCTTGAACTTCTCGGTGCGGTGCCTCTCCCCGGTCAGCTTGCCGGAGATGATTATGAGGCAGCCGCGGGCGCCGGACTCCATTATGCGGCGGACGGTCGAGTGACCGGCCCGCCTGAAGTGCCAGCCGCGCTCCAGGGCGAAGGCCAACTTCTCGGCCATGATCTGGGCGTTGAGGTTGGGGTTCTCCACTTCCTGGACCTCGATCTGGGGGTTGTCGTAGTGGAACTTGTCCTCTATGTCCTTGGTCAGGGTCTTGATGGCCGCTCCCCGGCGTCCGATGACTATCCCGGGGCGCTCGACGACCAGGGACACCCTGGTTCCCATGGGGGTCCTCTGAACGTCCACGCCTCCGAAGCCAGCGCGGTCGACGGTCTTCATCAGGTGCTCCTTTAGAAGCACCCTCCTGATGTTCTCCTGTGTGAACTTCCTCTCGCTGGCCATCTACTGAACCTCCTCCAATATGACCTCGATGTTGACGGTCTGCTGGTCCCAGGCGGTGCTGCGGCCGTGCGCCCTCGGCATGTAGCCGGGGATGGTCCGTCCCAGATGGGCGGACACTATGCGCACGCGCATGTTGTCGGCGTCCAGGCCCTTGTACTCCGCGTTGCTCTTGGCGCTTTGCAGCACCTTGATGATGGCCGCGGCGGCCTTCTTCGGGAATCTTCCCGGTCCCACGCCGGTCTTGTGCGCCACGCCGTAGTTGTAGCGGCGGATCGGCACCGGGCGGCGCAGCTCCACTACCTCTTCCAGCATGCGGATGGCGTCATCGACCTTCTTGCCCCTGATCATGCGGCAGATCTCCCTCGAGAACTTGGGTGAGATGGGCAGTTCCTTGGCGATAGCCTTGGACGTGGTGTCCGGATCGGCTTCTGCAGTGTATCCTACCATGTTTATTCACCTCACTTCAGCGGCATGAACTTGGAGCCCCTGGTCGCACCGACGCCCGGACCGGAGTGCTTTACCGATCCTCTGGTCATGGCGAACTCGCCCAGGAAGTGCCCGATCATCTCGGGCTTTATCTCCACTTCCTTGAATTCCTTACCGTTGTATACGGACACGCGGCGGCCCACGAAGGCCGGCACGATGGGTATGTCACGGCGGTGCGTGCGCACCACTTCCTGCTCTCCTTCCACGATCTTGTCGAAAGTGGTCTTCTGCTCCTCGTTGAGGCCGCGGCGGAATGACCTTCTAACCCTAGACGGCAGGAGGTCCACCATTTCCTCGAAGGGCATCTCCAGGAGCTGCTCCATGGTGAATCCGCGGTAGGTGAACTCCTTCTTCCTACGGGCGGTCATCATGCCCTTCTTCTTCCGCTGCTTCCTCCTCGAGGCCTTGGTGCC
>JAKIXL010000209.1 GCA_022709105.1 Thermoplasmatota archaeon
GCTCGTGGAGCGCAGGCGCTTCGCGGTGGCCGTGCATCACCGCCTCGTGGACGAGAGGACCATGCCCTGGCTGGAGGAGATCTTCGACCGCGTGGCCAGGAAGAACCCCCGGCTCCGGGCGGTCAAGAGCAAGCGGGCCTTCGAGCTGAAGCCGAACACCGACTGGAACCGCGGCCGTGCCGTTGGGCTGGTGATAAGCACGCTCCGGCTGAGGAACGCCATGCCGGTGTACATCGGCGACGACAACGCGGACGAGGTGGCGTTCAAGGCCATCGGAGAGCACGGCGTGACCATCATGGTCGCCGAGGACGCGCGGGAGACCGCGGCGCAATACGTGCTGGCCGACGAGCTCGAGGTGCAGCAGTTCCTGGAGCAGGTGATTGAGGTGCTGGAGGAGCGGGCTCCCTGAGCACCGCCATCTGGCGATGGAAGACGATATCATCACCATGTTCCGATTGAGAGAGCATGGATGTAGAGGGGAGGTTCTCCCGTGTGGCCGTGTACGTGTACCATTCCGGGAAGAGGGAGGAGGGGGACGCCGTGGTCCGATCGTTCGTCAAGGAGGGACCGGACGGCTTGAAGGGACGCCTCATGCTGGACAATCTGGACATGGACGCCTGCGTGACTCTATTGTCGTCCGAGGAGGCGATGAAAGAGCACTTCGGAATCATCCGGGGAGACCTCGACGAGGCCATGGACGGGCTGATCTGCGGGGCCACGGAGTACATATTCACCAAGGTCCGCGACGTGTCCCTGAGCTGAGCATGTTGCTCACATCGGTTCTTGCCGCGGCCGCGCCTCGTGCTTCGATCTCGGCGCCGAGCCCCGCTTCCTGGGTCGGAGCGCCCATGTGCCTCATGATCGAGACCTTCGGTGCAGGGGTCCTGAGGACGTAGGTCAATCGTTCCTCACCACTGGGAAATCATCCAGCATCATCTGCCCGCTCTTTTTGATCGGGGTCACCACCTTCTGAAGGTTCTCAATTAAAATGTCCATCCTCTGATTCATGATCAGGTCATAGAACAGGTGGATCATTTCCTCGAACTTGTCCTCGTTGCCCAATCTCAAGGCGTTGATGTATCTATCTCTGTCCCTGCCAAGGAACAGCAACTTCGGGAACTTCTCACGCAACAGCAGGTAGTTGAACACCTCCCTGCCGACGCGTCCGTTCCCATCTGTGAACGGATGTATCATCTCGAACTTATAATGAAAGATGACGGCAGCCTCGAACGGATGCTTTGAATCCATCACTGAACCATAGTACTCGTCGATCAACTCCTTCAGCTCCATCTCGATCATGTCCGCGGGGGTCACTGAAAGGTCGCATCCGCCTATCCCAATGCCATCTATCCTCCGGAAGGTCCCTGCAGATTCGGTATCGATGTTGTTCATGATCATCGAATGCATGGTCTTGATGAAATCCAAGGTTACCTTGCCCTTGTATCTGTTCCGGTAGAGTAGCACATTCTTGAAGTTCTGGACCTCGTTGATCTCCCTCAGGGTCTTGGCATTTGGAGCTACTCCTTGCTCCAGGAGGCTGTGGGTCTCCGCCAGGGAGAGGGTGTTCCCCTCGATGGAAGTGGTTCCGTGCACATAACTGACCTCGAAGTTCTTCTCGTAGCTTTCGGCCTCGTTGACGGTCAGGAGGTCGGTGAACGAGCGATAGATGAACCTCAGTTCCTCCAGGTTGATCACCTCCTCATTGGACAGATATGAGGAGCGAAAGCAATCTGCATTAAGCTGAGCTTTCTTCTTCGCCGCCTTCATCTCCAGATCGAATGCGTAATCCCGGCGGAATGCGGCGAGCTCACGGGAGGTCGGAGGAGAACCGCTCCCTAGGTACTTCTTCACCTTGCTCTTCTTCTGGCCTACCTTCACGTCCTTGACCAGATAGAACTGGGGCTGGCCTCCTTGTGGATAGTTCACCTCGACCCTATAGGGCTTCCTTGCCATCGAGGAGTTATTACGGGATGGCCTAATTTAAAGTTATCTCAATTAGGTGGTCCCGTAAGAGGAGAAGCCCGGCGGACGCGCTCACTCTTCTTTCATCACCTTCTTCTAACTCTTCCCTTCTCGCGTCATGTTCACACCTAGCCATGCCTTGATTGCGTGGACGACCTGGCAACCTCGGTTATTAGACCGGGACGAGATGAAAAAGCGGTCCTGGGCCGAGATCGACGCTAAGACGGTTAATGAGCGCCGGCAAGGACGAGGCACAAGCGACAGGGCCATCTAGGCCCTGCATCCATAATGGCGTTCATGGGCATCATCTACGCGGTCTTCAACCACACCAAGAGGGAGTTCGTTCACCCTGACGGATTGCCGATCGATCGCAGCGATCCAGTGAGCTACCCGTTCTCGTCGTTCATCACCAACTTGCTGGTTAACAGCTGGCGGCACGACCACGTGGTCATCTTCGATGACTCCGGGGACATATACTGTGATTGGACACTGTCGAAGAGCTACCAGGACCGCAGCAAGGAGCTGTGGAACGAGTTCGTGACGCTGTACGGCGCCCTGCATCCCGAGCTCCGGCCGGTGTGAGCCGGTGGAGCATCGCTCCTCGTCCTCGGCCAGAGCGTTGGCGTTCGTCGGCCATCTTGCTGAGCTATGCTCTCGCATTTGGTCGCGCTGCAGCGTATGAAGAACGGTCAACGGGTTCGCAGCGGCGAGGTCAGTCCAGCGCGTACCCGAAGTACTCCTGGCGGACGTCGCAGCGGCGAGGTCAGTCCAGCGCGTACCCGAAGTACTCCTGGCGGACGTCGC
>JAKIXL010000020.1 GCA_022709105.1 Thermoplasmatota archaeon
GAGGCGCTGGCCCTGAGCGAGGAATGCCGCTCCGCCGGCAACTCCGGCCTGAAGCGCCACGAGATGGCCGCGGCCCGTCTGGAAGAGGTTCGGTCATCGCTCTTGGAGGGCGAGGGGCGCAAGGCCATGGTGCCGGAGGTGGCCGATCTGCTGGCCTCTGCCGGTAAGGCCCTGTCGAACGGCAGGTATGAGAGCATGGACGCTCTCCTTCTGAGGGCTAGGAGGCTGCATGCCATCGAGAGTTCGATAGCGAGCGGACGAGCGGTGGCCGATCTGGTCAACGCGGCCGTGCTGCTGTCCAGAGCGGGACCCGCGCTCGATGACCTCCCGGCCGATGCCAGAGGCCTCCTTGACAGACCGATGTCCGAGCTGCTGGAGGAAAGGAACCTGCGCGACATTACTGCCCAGGTCCGCTCTAGGGTCAGAGAGGCCTTGGAAGATCGCGCGGCCCAGGTAAGGTCCAGGGTCGAGCGCGGCAGGGGCGAGACCAGCGCGGCGCGCTCGATCCTGGGAACGGCCCAGAGGTCCCTGGCCGAGAACAAGCTGGAGGCCGCCGTGGACCAACTAGCGGAGGCCGAGGCGGCTGTAGGGGCCACCGTGGCCGAGGTTCTCGACCTTCGAGACCTCACCCGCCGTTACCATGAGCAGGCGGCGCTCTCGCGGACCCTGGGCATGGGAAACGCGGGCATCGAGGAGTACAGAAAGGCTATGGCATCCGGCAGTGTGACGCAGGCGGTCCGGCACCTTCGCCAGGCTGTCGATGAAGCGGAGAATTCGAACTCATCCTGCCTGCCGAGCCTGCGGCTGCGAAGCGGCACGTTGGTGAACGAAGGGGCGGCGCCGGCGATCTCGGTCATGGTGGGCGGGCTGAGCGGCAGGGGGGCGAGCATATCTCCTGTCCTGTGGCCATCGAGGACGGCCCAGCTGCCGTCACCAGGCACGGAGGACAAAGTGACGGTCGTCTTCCGTGCGATGTTCGTGCCCCGCCCTATGGTCAAAGAGCTGGCGAAGGACGGCACGTCCTGAGGGATCTTGGGGACGAGAAGGTGGTCCATCTCGTCCAAGCGCCTATGCCCCTATGATATACAGATAATATAGAAGGAAAAGGGTTTCACTCCGGAGGCCGGGGAGCCGCGGGAGGCGTCAAAGGCATGAACTTGTACCCATAGTAAATGATCCCTGACGCCCCCTCTTCGCCGAGCCTCCTGATCACCGCCTGCACCTTCATGCCTATGTTGACCTCCGCCGGATCGCAATCGATCACCTGGCCGGTCACTCGGATGCCCTCATCCATCTGGATGATGGCGATGACATATGGCTTCTGCAGCTCGAACTGCGACGGGGCATCATGGACCACCGAGAAGGTTATCACCTCTCCGGTCCCCTGGAGCTTGAACGGCCCCATCTTCCCAATGCTCTTGCGGTGGCAGACCGGGCACACCGTCCTCGGCGGGAAATAGAGGCGACCGCAGTTGCCGCACTTGGCCCCCGTGAGATTGTATCTTGGCTCGTTCTCCCTCCAGAACCTCGCCACGGCCATCAGTTCACCCTCCCCAATATGTTGACGACGACCGTCGCCCCGGTCCCTCCGACGTTCTGAGCGAGCGCCCTCTCCGCCCCGGAGACCTGTCGCTTACCCGCCTCTCCCCTGAGCTGCGTCACCAGCTCCACTACCTGGGCGATGCCGGTCGCCCCCATGGGATCGCCGCGGGCCTTGAGCCCGCCGGAGGTGTTGACCGCCAGCTTCGCTCCCAGCGAGGTCAGCCCGTCCTGCGTTGCCTTTCCACCGGTCCCTTTGGGGAAGAAGCCCAGGTCCTCGATGGCCAGGATCTCGGAGATGGTGAAGTTGTAGTGCACCTCGGCGATCTGGACGTCCGATGCGGCGATCCCGGCCTGCTTGAAGGCCTGCCGCGCCGCGATGGAGGTGGCGTCGAACTGGGTTATGCTCTTGCGATGTGCGAGAGCGAGCGTGTCCGATGCCTGCCCTGAGCCCAGGACCTTAACCGGCGTATCGGTGTACTTCCTTGCCCTCTCCAGCGGGCAAAGGACCACGGCGGCGGCGCCGTCGGACACCGGAGCGCAGTCGAACATCCCCAGCGGCTCGGCCACCGGGGCGGCCTTGATCACCGCGTCCAACTTGATCTCCTTCTGGAACTGGGCCTTGGGGTTCAAGGAGCCGTGCTTGTGGTTCTTCACCGCCACGGAGGCCAGCTGCTCCCTGGTCGTTCCGTACTTGAACATGTGCCGCCGGGCGATCATGGCGTGCAGCGCCGGGAAGGTGGCGCCGAAGGTCGTCTCCCACTGCTGGTCCGCCGCGGTGGCCTGGATCTCTCCCGACAGGACATCGCCGACGTCGGTCATCTTCTCCGCTCCCCCGACCACCACGATGTCGTGCATGCCGGAGGCCACGGCGATGTAGCCCTGGCGGAACGCCAGTCCCCCGGAGGCGCCTGCCGCCTCCACCCTCGTGGCCGGTATGTGGTCCCTCGCCATTCCCGAGTAGTCGGCTATGAGCGCTCCGATATGTTCCTGCTCGATGTACTTCCCGGCCGACATGTTCCCGACGTACAGCGCGTCGATCTCCTCGCTGGTCAGGTTCGCGTCGGCGACCGCCGCCAGGCCCGCCTGGATGCCCAGCTGACGGAAGGACATGTCCCACAGCTCGCCGAACTTGGTGTCGCCGATGCCTATGATGGCTACCTCTCTCATTCCGCTCCCCCCTTCATCCTTATCTTGCCTCGGAACTTCGCGTAGGTGGCGTAGTCGAGGAACTTCTTGTGCTCGACCAGGTCCTTCACGGTCGGCGCGGCGTCCCTCCTCAGTTCGAGGATCTCGTTCGTCACGGTGATGTCGAAGGCGTCCGATCCCGCGCCGGAGCCGTAGGCGACGGCGAAGATGCGGTCGCCTGGCTTCGCTATGTCCAGAACCGACGCGAGGCCGAGGGGCACCGCGCCGGAGTAGGTGTTCCCTATGAACGGCGTCAGAAGCCCGGCCTCTATCTGCTTCTCGCTGAAACCCAGCTGCTTGGCGACCCTCACCGGGAACTTGCCGTTGGGCTGGTGGAACACCGCGTGCGCATAGTCGGCTGGCTTCGAGGACATCTTCTCCATTAGGCTCTGCGAGGCGGCCATGATATGCTTGAAGTACGCCGGTTCGCCGGTGAACCGCCCTCCATGCGACGGATAGCACTGTCCCTCTCGCCTCCAGAAGTCCGGGGTGTCGGTGGTGAAGGAGCACGTCCGATCGATGCGGGCCACGATGTTCTTCGAGCCTATGAGGTATGCGGCGCCTCCCGCCGACGCCGAGTACTCGAGGGCGTCCCCAGGTGCGCCCTGGGAGGTGTCCGCCCCGATGGCCACGCCGTATTCGATCATCCCCGAGCCTACCAGCCCCATGCAGGTCTGGATACCGGCTGTCCCGGCCTTGCACGCGAACTCGTAATCAGCTACGGTAAGGTTCGGAGAGGCCCCGATGGCCTCGGCCACGACCGTCCCGGTCGGCTTCACCGCGTAGGGATGCGATTCCGAACCTACGTATATGGCGCCGATGTCGCAGGGATCGACATCGCAGCGGCGCATCATGTTCCTGGCCGCCTCGATGGAAATCGTGATGACGTCCTCGTCCGGCGAGGGCACCGACTTGGAAAAGATCAGCAGGTTGCGGCTCATCGCGTCCCCGTCCGTCCCCCATACCCGGCCGATCTCCTGCGGCGCTATCCTGTACCGGGGCAGGTAGGCCCCGTAGCTGACTATTCCTACTTCCATTAACTTCCTCCTAGGCGAGCTTCTTCAACCGTTCGACCATGGCCGCGACCGGCATGTCGATCTTAATGAGCGGAATGTTCTCCAGCGAGGCCAGCTTGATGGCCAGCTGATCAACGTGCTCCGGGCGGTGGTAGCCTACCACGCTCGGCTTGAGAGGGTGGGCGCGGATGGCGATCATGGGGGAGCGCCCGAACTTCACGCCGGTGAAGATGAGTATGCGCTCCGATGACCAGCCGTAGATCTTGAGGTAATCGAACGAGGAAAGAGACGTTATGGCCTTTATGGAATCGATGACCGTGTAGCCATGTATATGCCTGCCGAGATCGACGCCTTGGTTCAGCGGCTGGGCGTCGATCATGTCCATCAGCTCCTGGGCCGATATGCTGGTGCGGAACTCGTTGATGCTGATTATGCAGTCATGTTTCTCGCCCAGGTCGTAGCGCTTCAGCACGTTGGAGCCGGAGGCCTCATCAAGATCGATCAACCCGTCGACCATGCGGCGGATGATGGCTATCCCCGGAGAACGCCTTCGGCCGGACTCGTAGTCGCTTATGACCGAAGGCGATATCTCAAGATGCTTGGCCAGTTCTTGCTGGGAGATGCCGAACTCCTCGCGCCACTTGCGTATCGTCTTGCCGGCGTCGATCGATAGAGTGATCTCTCCGGCGATCTTCTCGCGCAGCTGCTCCCTCATCGCAACGGGACCATCTGGATGTGTATTTATATTTGTCGTAGAGCAGGTTCGACAATATCTGAAAGGACGGTGTCCTGGGAGAGATGCACCGCCGCTGACCGCCGGGAGAGGGACGTGGTCCTGGCTCGATGGCAAGAACGCGCCGAGAGGTAGAGGCTGGCGGCGGAGAAGGCGCTTGAGGAGCTGAGATGACCATTGACCGCTCGGACCTGTACGTGGTCGCGCGCATCCTCGAGCGCCTGTGGAAGGAGGAGCGTCCGATGCTGCGCACCCGGCTCCAGCTCGCATCCCGCGTGAACCACGACGTGTTCACCAGGTACCTGGATTGGATGCAGGGGAAGGGCCTGGCGGAGATGAGGGACGATGGGGCCGGCCGAGGGGGCGTGCCGCTGACCGGCACGGGCTCGGAAGCCTATCGCGTCCTGGTGCGGTGGATCAACGACGTTATCGCGGGCCCCCGGACCTAGTGATGTCTGGCGCGCTTCTTGCGGTGGCTGAGCCATGCCTGCAGCAGCAGAGCGAAGAGCGCGAGGATGGCAATCCAACAGATGATGCTGGAGGCGTAGAGCGCCGGCCCGAGCTCCAATGGATAGCGGGCCTGGTCGATCGACGAGGCCACCCTGATCTGGCCATCCGGATCGTGGCTCATCACCACCAGTCGGCTTGATTCCATTATCCTTATGTCCCCAACGACCCGGGTCGTGTTCAGCTCCGAGAAATCGGGGTCGCGCTCGAACGGCAGGCCGCTCCTAGCCGCCTCGAACCCCGCTTGATCGGTGAGGTAGACGTCCATGGTCCTGCTATCGACGGAGGCCACCTCAAAATGGACGTAGCCGCCGAGGTCCGGGCTCAGAGGAAAGGAATACATATCGATCCCTCGGCCGGCCGACACGCCCAGGTTGCCGGAGTGCGAGCGGCCGTTGAGCATGCCTTGGATGAACCAGCCGGTGATGGAAACCGCCAGCAACAGCACCACGACCGATATGACATGCCAACGCTTCATGGACCCGGGGGGATAGAACAGGGATATATTATGGATTGCTCCTCGTTGATTAATCTATCAGCTCCAAAGCTTAACTTCAGTGCACATATGGAAGACCCCGGCCGGGAATTCAGCGGCGGGATCCGGACGCTCAAGCGCAAATGCGGCCCAGGGAACAGAACAAGCATGGCAGCGGACCGAGGGGGATCTGACGGGTGAAGCAGAGGGGGGATTCGACCTCGCCCGCTATCGCCGCCGGCCGCTAGTCGAAACGGCGCATTCAGTGCTCAAGAGAGCGATGCGAGGTCACATGCTAGTTTGCTCGGGCGCTATGTGATGCTGCGAGATTCGATCGCGGGCGATATCATACAACGGTCAAGAGAGGGGACCAACGTGGGTGAGCTCAGTTGAACAAGGCCAGCAAAAGATATTTAATGCCCGTCCATATTAGCCCATCCTACCCATGGGGCAGTGGGGTAGCTTGGCCATCCTTGATGGTTCGGGACCATTAGACTCCAGTTCAAATCTGGGCTGCCCCACCAGCTCTCAATTTCATCCATTGAGATACATAATGATTCAATTTATTTTACCTTTCTAACGACCATCCCGCATTAACATTTCTTTAAATTTCGATAAAAGATTAAGGATTCTAGATGAGATGGTGACCGGATTACATGTTCTGTGAGCGATGGGGTCCCTCAATAGGTGATGTCGCGGCCTTCCGCGACGATCTTCCTGATGGAATGAGCGTGAGGCCCGGCGATGTTTCGACCGCCGGAGGCGGCGGGAGCTTCGCCCCACATCTGAAGGCCCCCAACATCATCGAGAGCCCTGATGGCTCATTGTCCTGGGCCTACGAGCTCTCTTTCTGGCGCAATCCCACCATCCTCATCACCGTGCTCAAGGTCATGTTCCTCTCCCTGGGCATCGTCACCCTGCTGGCCTTCGTCCTGGCCCTGGCCGACGGCGTCGAGGATGCGGCGATGTTCGCCCTGACGATGTTCGGCATTGGTGCTGCGGTCCTGACCGCCCTGACGCTGGCGGCGTACGTCATCATCGGCCTGCTGTACGGCGGCCGGTACCATGTCC
Organism: Thermoplasmatota archaeon; assembly: GCA_022709105.1. GTDB lineage: Archaea > Thermoplasmatota > Thermoplasmata > Methanomassiliicoccales > Methanomassiliicoccaceae > UBA6. The sequence continues at coordinate 6,530 of JAKIXL010000020.1, forward strand.
TGTTCAAGATGGACCGCCGGGGCGTACATCACATCCAGCTGAAGAAGCAATACGACCGCGCCGCGGCCCTGGGCCTCCTGACCGCCCTGGCAGGCCTTGCCGGGGGCAGCTTGACCGCGGTTGGGGCAGGCATGCTGGCCGCGTCCAGGCAGAGCATGTACACCGCGTTCAAGGACGTCACCTCCGTCAAGATCCGGGAGAGGAGGAACGTCATCTATCTCGGTGAGGCCCTGGCCCAGAACCAGGTGTACGCCGAGGCCGAGGACCTTCCTCGAGTGAAGGCCTACATCCTGGAGCACATCCGCAAGGATGTCCGGGTTAGGTAGAAGGGCGTTTATGCGCCTGATCGCGGAGGCCGGCACAATCTATATCCAGGCTGCGCGATGAGCTTCACGGACGTTGATGATCGATGACCGGAAAAAAGTGGCTGATATCCATTGCATATGATTCCCCAGCTCTCCCGGGGTTCGAAGAGGGATGGGGCTTTTCGGCCCTCGTTCGCTCGGAGGAGGGCATCGTGCTCTTCGACTGCGGATGGGACGGCCGCTTGCTCAAGGACAACCTCTCCCGCCTGGGGTCCGCCGTATCCGAGATCGACCGGGTGGTGATCTCCCACTCTCACTGGGACCACATCGGAGGGCTGCCGGCCATCGTCCGGGACCCTGAGATCAAGAGGTCCCTGGAGGTCATCGTGCCCGCCGGATTCTCCCGGAACCTGCAGAATGAACTGGGCCGCTGGTCATCGGTCATCGAGGTCAGTTCGGCACGTGAGGTCCAGCCAGGCATATGGGCCACCGGCCCTCTTGGCGGCGAGATCGCGGAGCAGGCGCTGGTGCTGCGGGGGGAGAGCGGAGCGGCGGTCCTGACCGGCTGCGGCCACCCGGGACTGGATGCGGTCCTCGCGGGCGGCTCTATGCACGGTCATGTGAGGCATCTGATCGGAGGACTGCACGACTGCGGCCTCGCGGAGCTGGAACGCTCACTCGGCGAGAATCCGGAGATGAGCGCGGTCCTCTGCCATTGCACGCGATGCAAGGCTGAGGCGCTGGCGGCGATGCCGCGCAGGGTCCGCATCGGTGCAGCTGGGGAGATCTTCGAGGTCCGGCTTTGATCCAGCCTAGCCTAGGTGCCTGCGGTTCGTGCATCGCCCTCGCTGGGGCCATGAGATGCGCCCTGGGGAAAATGTACTTCACCGCGGTCTAGGGATAGCTCATAAGCATGGAAAGCGTCAAGTGTTTTGACAAGGGCGAACCGTCCAATGCCTCGGTGCCACGACGCCCCCTCGGACGGACGGGGGCCATTGTCTCGGCCATAGGCCTGGGCGGCTATCATATAGGCGTTCCCGAGCTGTCGGACTCGGAGAGCGTTCGACTGATACGCGCCGCGATCGACGCTGGTATCGATTTTATGGACAACTGTTGGGACTACCATGGGGGGAGAAGCGAGGAGCTTATGGGAAGAGCGCTCCAGGACGGATATCGCGAACGCGTGTTCCTCATGACCAAGATCGACGGCCGGGACCGGTGGACGGCGGCTATGCAGCTGGAGCGATCGATGGAGCGACTGCGTACCGATCGTATCGACCTTCTGCAGTTCCACGAGATCGTTCGTCATGAAGACCCGGAGCGCGTGCTGGAAGCCGGCGGGGCGCTGGAGGCAGCCCTGGAGGCGAGGGACGCCGGAAGGGTGCGGTTCGTAGGCTTCACCGGCCACAAGAGCCCGGACATTCACAACCTGATGCTGGACATGGCCGAGTCCCTGGGGTTCCGCTTCGACGCCGTCCAGATGCCGCTGAACGTGCTCGACGCCAGTTACGACAGTTTCGAGCAGAGAGTGCTCCCAAGGCTGGTGGAGCAGGGGATCGCGGTGCTGGGCATGAAGCCAATGGCCGCGGGAAGGCTTCCGGAGACCGGGGTCCTGGGCCCCATCGAGTGCTTGCATTACGCGATGAGCCTGCCCACCAGCGTGGTCATCACCGGCTGCGGGTCGATGGCCTTGGTTGAGCAAGCGGCCGCCGCCGGGCGGAGCTTTCGGCAGCTTACCGGCGAGGAGATGCGGTCACTGCGGCTTCGAGCCGCTGGGGCCGCCAGGGACGGAAGGCTGGAGGCCTACAAGACCACGGACGCGTACGATGGCACTTCGAGGCATCCCCAATGGCTCGGGCCGCGGGACATCGTGCCCAAGGAGCGGGCGCCAGGCTTATCACCTCCCACGGGTTGGCGGAAGAAGTGCTGATCCGAACGCTGAGCTTGTGCGATCTCCCCGGGGTGATGGAGGTCCAACGGAGCGCCTATCCTGATGGGCTGATCGAGCCCGCGGCCTCCTTCGCGCGCAAGCTCGAGATCTGGCCCGAAGGCGCCCGGGGAGCGTTCGATGGAGACGTCCTCGCCGGCTACCTGTTCTGCCACCCATGGCCCACTGGAACGGTCGCGCCGTTCGGTTCGAAGCGGATCGTCATTCCGACCGCCAAGGCCGATCTGTTCATCCACGACCTGGCGGTGCGTCCTGAACGCCGCGGGGTGGGCATCGCCTCCCTGTTGGTCCGAGAGGCTGTGGCCATGGCCGCCGCACATCGATTATCGAGGTGTGCCCTGGTGGCGGTGCTGGACGCCAGGCCCTTCTGGGAGCGGCTGAGTTTCCGGCCGGTGTGCGAGATCGGCTATGGGGCAGGAGAAAGAGGATGGTACATGGTGATGGATCTCCCGGCCTCCCCGCCCCTGGTTAGGAATGGCTCGACAGACCCTTGGACCGCCGCCCCCTATGCTGACGACGTAAGGTCGCAAAACCTCCCATATTCTGATTAGGGAACGGATAATGCTTATTAATCAAAGACCGGCACAAGTAAGCGATAACTATGGCGAACGTTACCGGTTACATAGAGGTGGAACCTGGCGTGGAGCTCCACGTTCAGGACTGGGGGGAGGGCCGGCCGCTGGTCCTTGTCCATGGCTGGCCGCACTGCCTTAGGATGTTCGACGCGCAGTCCATGGAACTCCCTGCGAGAGGCATACGCGTCGTGGCCCTGGACCTCAGAGGGTTCGGCCACTCCACCAAGACCTGGGACGGTCTCGATTACGATACCTGGGCCAGCGATGTCGGCCGTGTCATCTCCGTGCTAGGGCTGAACGACGTTACCCTGGCAGGGTTCTCCATGGGCGGGGCCATCGCCGCCCATTATGCGGCGACCTCCCGGGACCCCCGCGTCGTCAGATTGGCATTGTTGGCAGCGCCGGTCCCCAAGCTGCAGGCCGAGGACGACTTCCCCGACGGTGTCCCAGCCGAGACCATCACGGACATCATCGATGCCGAGCGCGGAGACTTCGCCAGGGCCAAGAGCGAGTTCAATCGGAAGTTCTTCAGCACCAAGGTGAGCGACGAGCTCCTGCGATGGTACGACCAGATGGGACTGATGGCACCGAACAGGTCCACCGTCCGCGGGTTCGAGGAGCTCAGGGACCGCGATCTGCGCGATGAGATCGGGAACATCGATATCCACACCAGGATCTTCCACGCGGTGAACGATAGGATCGTCCCGTTCGCCCTTGCCGAGCGGCAGAGAGAGCTCATAAGAGGTTCTTCGATCGTGAGGTTCGAGAACGGCGGCCACGGGTTCTGCTACGAGGAAAGGGACCGCCTGAACGATGAGCTGGAGAAGTTCGTGAACGAGGGGCCGGAGGTCGTAGACCGCTCGCTGATGCGGGCCCACGTGTGATTCTCGCGTCTAACGCGTGACTTCGATGGCACGCGCCAGCTCCTTGGTCCGAGCGATGCCGTCCTTGAGCGTCTCTAGCGTTCCGCATCGACGCTCGTACCTCAGGTCCAGCTCCCGTGCGAACTGCTGAGATAGGGCCTCGAACTCCTCCATGTTGCCAAGGCCATCGTCGATGAACAGCACGCGCTGGTAGCCGTTGAACATTGTCCTCAGGTACCAGTCCACGTCGATGCCCGCCTCCTCGTGATCGGGCATCTGCTCCCTAAGCCGGCGCTCGAACCATTCCCGACCCATCTTGGAGAAGTACGGGGTGTGGTACATCGTGCCGGCACATATCTTACGCTCCCTGTCGTACTCCTCGGAGGTGAGGAGCACCCCTATGCAGTCGTCACCGTTCAATTGGACGGTCGGTACACGCACCTGGCCGGCGATGTCCTTCAGCGAACTGCATATGCCGTAGCCGAGGAGCACCGCGTCGACCTTTCCCTCGAGCAGGCCGATCCTTTCAAGGACCACTCTCTTCAGCTCCTCTGGATGGATGTGGAGGCCGAACTCCAAGTACTCCTTGTGGACGATGTCCTTTTCATCCTCGAGAAGGGCCTCGAGGGCCCTTTCGAAGGTCTCGCAAGCGATGATGCCGATCCTCATGATGCCCTCTTGGTCCAAGCGGGGGGGGGAGGTCGCTGACCAGATGAACGATGATGTATCTCTTGGCCATACTTTTCTATTGCGGTCGCCGATCGACGGCAATGAGCCGCGGGGCAGATCAAGCAACTACGCTTTAAGGTCAGAAGAGAGGACAATCCCTTAACCAGCAGCTGGGATGAGAACGTCCACCAAGAGTCCGCCCTACGCGGCCAGCGGCCGTGGCAGGAGGGTCCGGAACGGCCTTGCCTTATTGTGCGAGGAGCTAAAAGGTGATGGAGCGTAAAAAAAGATGAGGGATGGGCTGGCGCTTTTCACCGGATGATGCCCATCTTAAGGCCCATTCCCGCGAGGCCGAACAGGCCGCCTATGAACACCAGGCCGCCGTCGAGACCGATGTTGTTGCCGAACATGGCCGCCACTCCCCAGAACAGGAAGATGGCCGAGAGGCCGAACACGATGGCATCCATGTATCTCGCGATAGGCCTCATCAGATAGGGCATTATGACCATTCCAGCGAATAAAAGGCCGCCTACTATGCCAAACATGCCCAAAAGTACGAACTGGCCCTGCACGAACTGGGAAAGCGAGGCGAAGTTGTCGAACCCGGCCGCTAGAAGCAGCGCCGATGCTATGAGGAAGAGCACATCGCCCAAGTGTACGCTCCTTACCGTAGGTACCCTAGGCGGCTGGATCAGCTGGACTGGCAGCGGCGGGACAGGCGCCGGCGGAGGGGGCGGCTGGGCGGCCGGCTGCTGAACGGGCGGAGGGGCCGGATGGGACGCCAAAGGTTCAACCCCTAACGGAGAGCCGCATTCCATGCAGAACGCCGCTCCCACAGCGTTCTCGTTACCACAATTGTTGCATCTCATCTGCTGCATCCTTCTTTCTCGCTACTTCACTGGCCTGGTTATATAACTTGGCCTAAAATCTGCCGGCATCCATAATGAGCCTTGGGCCGCCTGAAGGCCGAGTCCGGGGGACAATAGGCTCATGAACCTTACGGTCGTTGTGGGGCTCATGGGGAAGCGGCGATCGATCGGCATCGACATCGGCCATACCAACATCCGTGCGGCCAGGGTCGAGAACGGCACGGTGGTAGAGGTGCTGCGGGAACGCACCGACGTGCCGGGCGGGCCGGAAGGGGTGCTGGAGCAGGTCTCTAGAATGGTGATAGCTCTGGACCACGGGTCCGGCTGCCCTGTCGGCGTCGGGATCGCCGGCCAATGCGACAGCTGCCTCGGAGTGGTAAGGTGCGGGCCGAACCTGTTCTGGCCGGACGTCCCCTTCCGGGACCTGCTCTCCGCGCGGGTCCGGGCGAAGGTGGTCCTGCGCAACGACGTGGTCATGGCCACGTTCGGAGAGTGGAGGCAGGGCGCCGGCAAGGACGTCGATGACCTGGCCTGCCTGTTCGTGGGCACCGGCATCGGCGGAGGCGCCATCGTCGGCGGCAGGCTGCTGGAGGGTGCCACCGGCTGCGGCGGCCATTTCGGCCACATATCGGTATGCATGGACGGCCCGCTGTGCTCCTGCGGGCGCCGGGGCTGCGTGGAAGCGTATGCCGGAGGCAGGAACGTGGAGGCCCGGGCGCGCTCCCTTCTGCTCGAGGACCCCGGCGCCAGCCCGGCGCTGGCGGCAGCGTGCCGCGAGGACCTGGACAGGCTGAACGGCCGCATGATCTCGGAGGCCGCGTCGTCCGGTGATCCCCTCTCCCTTCGCATACGGGATGATATGGCCGCGGCGCTTTCATCGGCGGTGGCCAGCGTCATCAACTCGCTGAATCCCGAGCGGGTCGTCTTGGGAGGAGCGGTGCTCTTCGGCTTCCCTGATCTCCTGGGCATGGTTATGCGGGGTGCCGTGGAGCAGTGCCTGGTCCCGGCGAAAGCCGGCCTCAGCATCGTGCCGTCCGCGCTGGGAGACATCGCCGGGGCCATCGGGGCGGCCACCATGGCGTTGGAGCGCTACGGTTGACGGCGCTTCGCCTCCGCGTCGATGGTCGCAAGAAGCATCCTGAGCCTCCGGCCCTTGAGCTGCAGCTCCCTGCCGTCAAGGCTCTGCGCTTCAGGGCAGATCGCGTCTATGATTGTCCTGCCGTCCTCGTCCACGTTCACCGGGTACAGCGCGCAGCCCAAGGGGCGCGAGCGGTATTCCCGGCACCGCTTCCTCTCCGGATCGTAGAAGTAGCACCAGGTCCCTACGTTCCTCAACCGCGGGATCTTGTCCACGCCGATGTAAGAGAACTCTGACCTTCTGTATCCGCGCCGCTCCAGCCTAGCGATGTCCGCCTCGCTGAGCTCCATCATGGTATCCCTGCAGCATTTCTGGCAGTGGGAGCAGCGCATGGCCATCCCTACGGCGCCCCTGTACTTAATTTTCACCGCAGCAGCCGGGCGTTGACCGCCACCACGATGGTGGAGATGCTCATCAGGGCCGCGCCCGCCGCCGGGGTCAGCACCACGCCCTGCGATGCCAGGACGCCGGCGGCCATAGGGATGGCAACGGCGTTGTACCCGGTCGCGTAGATCAGGTTCTGCACCATCTTGGAGTATGTCCTCTTCGACAGGTCGATGACCTTTGGGACGTCACGGGGATCGTTGCGCACCAGGATTATGTCCGCCGAACTGACCGCGACGTCCGTGCCGGCGCCGATGGCGATGCCGATGTCGGCCTGCACCAGCGCCGGCGCGTCGTTCACCCCGTCGCCCACCATGGCCACGACGTGCCCGCTCTGCATACAGGCAACCGCTGCAGCCTTCTCCTCCGGCCTCACCGAGGCTCGGAACTCATCCATCCCCAACTCCCTGGCCACGTCCTCCGCGACCTCAGGGCTGTCCCCAGTGATCATCACCGAGCGGATGCCCCTCGATCTCAGCTCGTCGATGGCCTCCTTCGACACCGGCCGGACCCTGTCGGCGAGAGCGAAGGCCGCCTGCGCCCTGCCCTGGCAGGCCAGGAGCACCACCGTGCGGCCTCCCGCGGAAAGAGGGGCGAGGTCCGGCACCCCCTCGATGCCCATCTCCGCCGCAGCGGAGGGAGAGAGCATCAGCGCCTCTCGGCCGCTCACCATCGCTCGCGCCCCCTTGCCCGGCAGGGCGCGGAACTCGATGGCCTCCATGGGCTCGAGGCCGCGCTCCCTGGCCGACGCCACGATGCCCCGGGCGATGGAGTGCTCCGAGTAGGACTCCACGGCCGCAGCGGCGCGGAGCGCTTCATCCTCGCTCATGCCGCCGTACGGCGTGATGCCTACCACCCGGAAGTCTCCCTCGGTTAGGGTGCCGGTCTTGTCGAACACCACGGTGTCCACGTTCCTCGCCCGCTCGAAGGCGTTCCTTTCCCGGACCAGGAAGCCGGAGCGGGCCGCGAGGACGGTGGATATCGCCACCACCAGGGGGATGGCGAGGCCCAGGGCATGAGGGCAGCAGATCACCATGACCGTCACCGCCCGCTCCACCGCGAAGCCGGCGCTCTCGCCGGCCAGCAGCCAGGCCGCGAAGGTCAGCGCCCCGCTGGCCAGAGCGATGACGGTCAGCAGCAAGGCCGCGCGATCGGCGATGTCCTGGCTGCGGGACCGGCTCTCCTGGGCCCGGCGGACCAGGTCGATGACCTGGCTGAGGTAGGTATCACGGCCGGTGCGCGTGACCTTGATGGTCAGCGAGCCCTCGCCGTTGACGGAGCCGCCGATGGCCTGATCGCCCGGCCGCTTGCCCACCGGACGGGACTCACCGGTCAGCAGCGACTCGTTGACGTCGCTCTCCCCGCTCACCACCTCGCCGTCAGTGGGCACCTTGGAGCCGGGACGGACGAGCACGATGTCCCCAAGCATAAGCTCCCGGGAGGGGACCTTCACGACCTCTCCGCCCCGGACGACCTCGGCCTCCGCCGGCAGCATTCGAGCGAGCTCCTCCAGCGCCCTCGACGCGCCCCGCATCGAGCGCATCTCCAGGTAGTGGCCCAGCAGCATCACGTCGATCAGGGTGGCCAGCTCCCAGAAGAAGACCGTACCCTGGATGAGCAGCACCGAGGCGGCGCTGTACACATAGGCCACGGTGATGGCCAGGCCGATGAGCGTCATCATGCCCGGGAGACGCTCCCTCAGCTCTCGGACAAGACCCGTAAGGAACGGCCAGCCGCCATAGGCGTAAACAATGGTGGAAAGCGCCAGAAGCGAAAGGTCGGCGAACGGCACCTCCAATGATACGCCGAACAGCTGCTGGACCTCGGGCGTGAGAGCAAGGATGGGCGCTGTAAGGATGACGCAAACGATGAAACGGCGCAGCATGTCCTTTGCCATATCTCCATGGCCTATGCTCCGATGCCTGTCCTGCTCACCTATGCCGTGCTCCATCGGAAGGTCGTGACCGGCCTGGGAATGGTCCTCGTGGTTCTCCATGCATCATTGATGGGAGCTATCGGGAGTTCAACCTGCCCTCATCACGGGGTTGTTTCCACGGGCACGGCCTCGGGTCGATGGTCCTCCATGCGCATGATGGCCGGCATGAACATCGATCCCAGGGCGGTGAACACCATCGCCGAGCCCCCCAGGAGGAACCATGCCTGGATGCCGATAAGCTCTGAGATGGGGCCGGCGAGAACGAGGCCCACCGGGGTCATGGCCGCCACTCCCGAGCCCAGGATGGCGAGCACCCGGCCCTGGTAGTCCGCCCGCACGCCCCTCTGCATTATGGCCACGATCGTGCCGTTGATGATCGGCAGCGAGAGACCGATGAGCAGGCATCCGAAGGCCGCCCATATGTAACCGCTAGGCGGCAGCAGGCCGATCAGACCGACACCCAGGCCGCACATACCGGTCGCGGCCATGCAGGTCACGATCTTCCTCGAGGTCCCTCCCCAGACGCCGAGAGCGAGCCCCCCGGTGATCATGCC
>JAKIXL010000210.1 GCA_022709105.1 Thermoplasmatota archaeon
TGTCCTCCTTCAAGGAAGGCGCCGGGGACATTCCTAGAGAGCCCGACCTGTCGAAGCTCCCGGATGAGCTGCAGAGCGCCCTGCTGCGCTCGGGCGTCGTTCCCACGGAAGAGGGGAGGGAGGGCAGCCTCGTCGTGCTCGATAACTCGGTGATATCGGCCTCTCAAGTGGGGAAGGGCTTCGAGCTTATGGGCACCCAGGACGCGCTGAGAAAACATGATTGGCTGAAAGAGTACGCGTGGCAGGCGGTGCAGCCTGACGCGGACAAGTACACTGCCAACACTTACTTGGCCAACGCGACGGGATATTATATCCGGGCCCTGCCGGGGCAAAAGGTGAAGCTGCCGGTGCAGACATGCCTGATGGTAGGCAGTGAGAACACGGCCCAGACCATCCATAATATAATCATCGTGGAGGAGAACGCATCCCTCGAGGTGGTGACGGGATGCACCACAAGCCCACATGTGGAGAAGGCGATCCATATGGGGATCTCGGAGTTCTACATCAAGAAGGGGGGAAAGCTCACCTTCACGATGATCCATAACTGGGCTGAGCAGGTCGGCGTTCGTCCGCGCACCGGCGTGGTCATCGAGGAGGGGGGATCGTACGTCAACAACTACGTCATTCTGAAAAAGGTGCGCAGCGTGCAGACGTATCCCACCGCAAGACTGGTAGGCAGAGGGGCGATCGCACATTTCAACACCGTTGCCGTGGCGCAGCCGGGCGCGGAGCTTGACCTGGGGTCCCGGGCGGTCCTGAGCGCCCCGGAGACCAAGGCGGAGATCATCTCCCGGTCCATAACCACTGGAGGCACGGTCATCAACCGCGGCCGGCTGGTCGGAGAGGCGCCGGACATCAAGGCCCATCTGGAATGCCGCGGGCTGATCCTAGGGCACAACGGGGTGAACGTCGCCATCCCCGAGCTGGAGGCAAGGGTGCCGGATGTGGAGATGACACACGAGGCATCGCTTGGAAAGATAGCTAGGGACCAGGTCGAGTACATCATGTCCCGCGGCCTAAACGAGGACGAGGCGATCGGCATGATCGTCCGAGGCTTCCTCGAGGTCGGGATCCGCAATATCCCCGATGAACTCAAGGCGGAGATCGACCGCACGATAGCCCAAAGCGAGCTGTCGAAGGGATAGGGGCTCCTGGCCTCCAAACCCCTTATTTTTTGTAAAAACATCGATTTTCATGCGGCATTCGCTCTCCTGCCGATATATTTTAACCGACTGGCCTCATTCCAATATCTTGGAGAAATAGGTTATGACCGTAAAAAGATTAATAAAGTCTCTATACTTCCGGAATTATCAGAATGGAGGCACTCTTTAATGAGAATTTCTGCAGACCAGGAAGAACTTTGCATCCTTGAGGCGATAAGGACAGCAAACGCTCATCGGGATGAGCTGGCCGAGTCCTTGGTGGACAACTCGGTGCTCATCATCATGGCCGCGACCGCCAGGAGGGACCTCACCGTGAGAGAGATCTCGACCATAACCACCATCCCTCTTGCCACCTGCTACAAGTTGGTCGAGAAGATGGCCGGGATCGGGCTCCTCGCCGAGACCGGGAAGATAAGGACATCGACCAGGGGGAAGGCCTCGATGTACAGTTCTTCGATGCGGACGTTCGCCGTCGACGTCTCCAACGGGATCATCGAGATAAGCATAGTCTGGAAGAACGGTCAGACCATGAACCTGACCAGGGAAGTATGCTTCAGCATCGCGGCGGGCGACATCGTCGCCAGCGGTGAGATCGAGAGCATGACGTCCAAGTGATTGTAAAGCCGCATCGCTCGCGCATTTTTTGGCCGCTCCAGGGCCCGAGACCGCCGATCAGCGCGCTATCGCTAGGCGGTTCTGGCGACCCCGACTTCATCCATTCCATCGGTCCAGCGGCGTCTGTTCATGATCAATCACCTTGTTCCCCCGTTAGCAAATAACATATATCCTCAAGGGGCTCCGTCGATGAGGAGTTCCCATGTCGCTTGATGGTCATAGGCCGTTAGGTGTCGCGATCGCCATTATCCTGCTGGTATGTTCACTGTCCCCGATCATCATGGCCACCGCGCCGGCGGAAGCGAGGCTTGACAACGACGAGCCGGTGAACGGCAACCAAGAGCTGATCTCCCATCCATCCCTGCCCTATGTCTACTTCGGCGGAAATGCAGAGGTGACCGTCCACGATCAAACGAGCGGAGCGAGGTCGAGCGTGGCCTTGACCGGGGCGAACGGTTCGCTGGTGTCATCCATGGACATCAGCGCGGACGGGGACCTCCTGGCGGTGGCCTGCGGCGCTTCGCTGTTCCTCATTGACCAATTGGACGGCGCGCCTGCGATCGCCTCCATCATCCCCTCCGAAGGCGGGAACATCCTTAGCCTTTGCTTCGGCCCAGGGGAGCATATCTACGTCACCTACGAGAGCGGCAGCGTGATCGACGCGTACGGTTCGAGCGGCAGGACCGCAACGGTCGCCGATGACGTCCCGCCCTCCATCCTGAGGGCCGACGACGCCAGGAACTTCCTCCTGGCGGGCAGCATCGAGGGACCCGGCGGTCCCTCCATAGTCAAATATCACCTGCTCACGGAACCTTCGGCCGCCCTGGAGGAGATAGGGCGCTACACATTCCCGGCGGGCAAGCTCGTGCAGTTCGAGCCAAGGTCCGACCGCATCTATGCCGCGCTTACCGGCAGCGCTGACGTCCAGATCATCTCCCTGGCATCGATGGGGCTCGAGGGCGTTCTGCACCTGCCGG
>JAKIXL010000211.1 GCA_022709105.1 Thermoplasmatota archaeon
TCCTGCTGTGGTGGGCCACCGTGGGTGCGTCCCTCATCGGGACCGCGTTGGGCTACGGCCTGATCATACTGCCTTTGTTCGTCATGGTCCACCTGGCCTGCGACCTTGGCTGGCTGGAGTTCGTCTCCTTCTCGGTGAACCGGTCCGAACGGTTCCTCACCGGACGAAGATATCGGTACCTGTTCATCGGCTGCGGCGCATTTCTCATGGTGTTCGCGCTGTACTTCGTGGTCAGCTCCTTTCAGATCCTTTTTTGACCGAGGGTGTCGCCGACCTTGCCTCCTCCTCGGTACCCTTTTGATACTTCAACGGTAAGGCGCGGGGGACCAGCTCAAGATCGGCCTGTACGGCGAGCCTTCCGCAGCATGTCGAGATATCGATGCCGATCATCTTCAGGTCGAAGGGGGACCTCTCGGACGGTATGGGGACCTCGGACAATACCTTCGGCAGCCTGGACGATACTATCTCCCGGCCCATGCTTTCAGCTATCTTCCCGAGGGTTTCGGTGGGGAGGGGCCAGGGGAGGTCTAGTTCGATATCGAGATCAGTGAGCTCCAACCTCGGCAGTGATCCTTCTGTCCTCTTTACGGTGATCTCAGCTCGCTCGAGGACGAAATCGCCGTCGATATCCCAGGATCTGACCGTGGTCCTCTCGGTCCTGGGCGCGTCCTTCTCTGGCGCCCGCCGCACGAACGCCATCAGGCGATCGATGGTTCCTCCCTTGAACCGCTCCAGCACCAGGTCCGCACGTGCATGGATGCGGGCCGGTATCTTGCACAATATTATCTTCCCGCCCTCACCGAAGGACAGGTTCGGCCGACCAGCGCATGCGATATAGCTCACCTCGATGGTCGATGCGTTCTTGATGGCCCTCTTGCCCAGGCCTCGCCGGCCGAGGGTCGTCAAGGTCTCGGCCGACGCCAACATTAGGTCCGCTACCGTCCTTGCGTCGGGAATGGCGAACGACAGCCTGCCTTCTATGTCGCCGATCTCCTCCACCGCCCGGGCCGCTATGTCCTCGGCCGTTCCCTCGCATACCGCTACGGTCAGGTCCCATGGTCCGGGGTCCGGCAGCGGGGCCGGGGGGAAAGGATCGTCCTCCATCCCGATCAGCATTATCACGCCCTCCGGGACTATTCTGATGTCCCTCACCCTCAGCTCGAGGGGCGGCGTGCCGGGCTTGGCCGACGACAAGGGCGCCCTTATCGGCGGCAATCGCAGCTGATGCCCATCGCTCACTCCCAGGCCCCGGAACAGAAAGCTTTGGACGAAGGGACCGAGAACGGCCAGTAGGCCTTTCGGGAAAGAGCAGCCCAGGTTAAGACGGAGGTCCTCTATGTCCAGGCCGGCCACCGAGATCAACGTCCGATCGCCCTCCGCTCTCGCTCGTACATCGGCCCTGGCTTCCGCCAGATACCTCACTCCCATCCCCCATGGTATGGACACGGTCCCCTCGATCGGCGCGCGAAGGGTGAGGGTTCCATCGGACGTCTCTATGCGGGGAAGGGAGACCAAGGATGCCGTGTAGCAAGCATGTAACAGTTCTGAACGTCCGATGCGGCCTTCGATGCTGGGTAAGATACCGGCCTCCTCGGCCTGACGCATAAGGCGGTTGATGGCTCCGGTAGCAAGGAAGACCGCGATCGGCATGTGCGGTGCTATCTTCCACTGCGCTGTTATTATAATCCACGTTGCGGCGAGGTCCGGGCCGCTGTCCGCGCAAGGGGGCCGATGGCCGGGTCCATCGCTGTCTCAATCCCCTCTTCCTATGTCCATCATCCTCTGGAGCGGACGCCTCGCTCTCTCCATCAGCTCATCGTTCAAGGTCATCTCAGGACCCATGGATTCCAGTGAGGAGAGGATGTTGTGCAGGGTGATGAGCTTCATCGTCGGACATACTGCGCCGGGGACCGCATAGAAGGTCTTGCCAGGGTTCTCCTTGGCCAGGCGGTAGATCATCTCCTGCTCCGTCCCGATGATGAACTCGATCTTCGGTGATTCCCGAACGAACCTCAGCATGCCTTCTGTGGAGAACACCGCGTCGGCCATGTCGATGACCTCAGGCCGGCATTCCGGATGGACGACGATGGCGGCGCGGGGATGCTCCTCCTTGAGCTTTGAGATCTTCTCCACGGTGATCGATTCATGGGTGGGGCAATATCCCGGCCAAGGGATTATGTCCTTATCCGTCGACCGCTGCACGAAGGAGGCGAGGTTCTCATCGGGAATGAATATCACGAGATCGGCCTCCAGGCTGTTGACTACCTTAACGGCGTTCGACGAGGTGCAGCATATATCGGCCTCAGCCTTGCACTCCGCCGAGGTGTTTACGTAGGCGACCACGTCGGCCCGGGGGAAGTCCTTCTTAAGCATCCTCACGCCCTTGGGATCGCACATGGCGGCCATTGGGCAGCGGGCTTTCGGTTCTGGATGGATCACGATCTTCGAAGGGTTGAGGATCTTGGCGCTCTCGGCCATAAAGTCCACCCCGCAGAACACGATCACATCGGCGGAGGTCTTGGCCGCGGCCATGGCCAGGCCCAGGGAGTCCCCCACGAAGTCCGCGATGTCCTGCACTTCCGGGGCCTGATAGTTGTGCGCGAGGATCACGGCGTTACGTTCCCTCTTCAGTTCCATTATTCGGTCCTGGGGCCGCATTAGTTTCGTGATAAAGAGGTCGATATAAATAATTGATTCTTGAGATGAGCGCGGGTCGACCATCCAGAGAGGGGCGGGGAC
>JAKIXL010000212.1 GCA_022709105.1 Thermoplasmatota archaeon
GTGGGGATCGTCGGCTGCAACAACCCTCATATCCGCCATGATCTCGGGCACGTCACCCTGGCCAAGGAGCTCATAAAGAGGGACGTGCTGTGCGTGGAGACGGGCTGCGCCGCCATCGCCTGCGCCAAGGCCGGCCTGATGATGCCGGAATCCATCGAGCACGCGGGCAAGGGCATCAAGGAGGTGTGCGGCTCGCTGGGCATACCGCCGGTCCTGCACATGGGGTCGTGCGTCGACAACACCAGGGTGCTGAACCTGGTGGCCGACATTGCCAACCTGGCCGGGGTCACCGTGGACCAGCTACCGGTAGGCGGAGCGGCGCCGGAATGGTACTCTCCCAAGGCAGTGTCCATCGCCGAGTACTTCGTGGCCTCCGGGGTAAGCACGGTCCTGGGGATCATGCCCCGCGTCGGCGGGAGCAAGGTGGTCACCAAGCTGCTCACCGAGACCATAGAGGGCAGCCTGAAGGCGAAGTTCTGGGTGGAACCGGACCCCAAGAAGGCGGCCGCGATCCTCTATGACCACATCGAGATGAAGAGGAAGGGCCTGGGGCTCTAAGCGGCGATAGGTCGCTAAACGTCTTGTCAGGCCGCGCCCTCTGGGGTCGCAGGACCGTCGGCCCGGACCTCTGCCGCCCCATGCGGAGAAGGGGCCGGCTCATTCCTTCTTTTTTTCCTTCTCATCGGTCGAGGGGATGCGCCTCGCTGCGCTGGATTTCTTGTAATTGCTGTAAGCGACGCAGTCGGCGCACTTGGAACCCGATATCTGGAACTGGCAAAAGTAGCAGTGCTTGTCACCCACGATACTCCATCCGTTCTGTCAAAAAGGAACTCCGGAGTACATTATCAATGTTAATGTTCCCATTATCAATCGAGCATCCCATCTCCCGCCCGCGGGGCCCGACATTGAGCGAAGGTCCTGCCGACAGCGGCAGGAAGCACGTCGATGTCCAGCGCACTATTGGAGGTCCATCGAGGCCACATAGGCGTATCCCCGCGGCGCGCTATGGCGGCCATCCTCCCTGATGGCGAAGGCGGCCCGGTACCCCTCATGTTCGGCCGCCAGACGCATGTGGGACAGCGCTATCCCGACGTTGATGCGGTTCATTGGGCCAGTCACCGCCGAGCGGGCCGCGTGGGCATGGACCACGCCACCGCCGCCATTGAAGAACCAAGACTGATTGTTCAATCCAGACGGCGCGATCCTTGCCGCCTCCAGGATCTCGCGGTGGTCCGCCAGGTCGGTGATGTCCGATATTTCCTTCCGCCGAAACTTGGAGCGGTCGCGGTGGACCTTCTCCGCTGCCCTCCCGAACGCGAGCATTACGACATGGTCCAGGCCGGACGGCCGCTGCGTTCCCCGGACCGGCCTCGGTCCTCCCTGCCAGCAGCTGCCCAGGCCGTTGGCAGAGAGAAAAAGGTCGGCCTGCTGGAGCAGGAACCCGGCATTGGCCTCTTTACCCTCTTTCTTCTCCGAATATAAGGCCAGATAATGGGGGGCGGCCACCTTGAACATGCCTCCCACATCCTCCTCCCCCAGGAACCGCAGCTCGACGCGGATGTCCGGGAACAGCGGGCGCATCGAAGCGGTAAAGCTCGATACCGCCCTCATCATCTCCGGGTCCAGCGGACCGGGCATGTACCTTCTCACCGAACGGCGCCTGAACATCGCATTGTACAGCTCTTCGCTCATGACCGCGGTCATAAGGGACAAGGTCGATAATAATGGAGCGGGGCGGCGGCCGACGGGCAGGATGCGGCCGGAGCCAAAAGAGGCCGCTCTACAGATCGGCACCGCGCTCTTCTCCCGAAACAAATTAGTAATGTCACATCCTATGACCGGCCCGCTGGGCCCAAGATGGTCTGGAGCGGGAACGGCCAGGCCCGTTCTCTAGGTTGCTGAGGATCAGGCGGGGTCGTCGTTCATGTGCGGGCCGGTGTGGTGACGGGGTTAAGATGGAAGAGACAAGGGTGCTTCTTGACATTACCTTCCTGACCGCGATCGCAGGCATCTGCTCGATCCTCATGGTCAAGCTGAAGTTCCCGACCATCATAGGGTATCTCGTCGCCGGCATCGTGCTCGGTCCGACCATGTTCCCTGACCTGTGGGTCGGGGACGAGACCGTGTTCCTGCTGTCGAACATGGGGATCGTCCTGCTCATGTTCTATATCGGGATGGAGCTGAACCTGCGGGAGCTGAGGCGCATAGGGTCGTTCACCATATCGGTGGTGACCATCAACATGATCTGCATGGTCATGATCGGCTTCCTGGTCGGCACGCTGGTGCTCGGCCTGGACACCGTGACCTCGATATTCCTGGGAGCGATCATCTCCGGCACGTCCACGGCCGTGGTGGTCGGAGTGCTTCACAGCCAGGGCAGGATAGGGACCCAGGAGGCCAAGGCCACCATCGGGATAACCGTGCTCGAGGACATCGGCCAGGTGATAATCCTCACCCTCGCGGCCCCTCTGCTGGTCGGGGAATCCCCAACCCTTGGCTCCACCCTCAACATGGTGCTAGTCATCTTGGTGTTCATCACCCTGAGCATTGTGCTGGGAGCGACCCTCGTTCCGAAGCTGATGAACTGGGTGGCCCGCAATTATTCAGGGGAAACGCTTCTCATCGTCGCCGTGGCGCTCTGCTTCGCCATGGCCCTGGCCTCCAGTTCCATCGGCCTTTCCATCGCCATCGGGGCGTTCCTTATGGGAGTGATAGTCTCCCAGTCCATGTTCGCTT
>JAKIXL010000213.1:0-2295 GCA_022709105.1 Thermoplasmatota archaeon
TGAGGCTCGGCCTGGGACTCATCGGCTGCCTTTTCCTGTTCTATCTGGCGATCAAGGCATTGGCGGAAGCGAAGAGCGGGGGGATTCCGGAGGGGGCCTCCGTGACCGACCGCGGGGACATCATGACCGGGATCGTGCTCTCTACCAGCAACCCGTTCCAATTGGCGTTCTGGCTGGGCATCGGGGCCACGACCATCGCGGCCATCGCCCCCCATCCTGCGGCCGAGCATTACGCGGTTTTCATGTTCGGGTTCATCGCCGCCGGCCTCCTGTGGTGCCCCCTGTTCGCCTACGTCGTCAGCGTGGGGCGGCGGTACATCACCGACCGCACCTTCCGTGCCATCCAACTGGTCTGCGGCATTTTTCTCATATATGTCAGCATCAGCCTCCTGTGGTCCACCCTCTCCTCCGTGGGCCTGCTCTAGTCACCGGGCTTCCGAAAGGCCTGTGCCGCCCTTCTCAACGTCGTTCACTCGTTCCGAAGGGCTTCCCCGGAGCGGATGCGTGCGATGCGCTGGCGCTCCGGCGGCCTGCGCCGATGGGACCGCCGTGCCCGTTTCACTGAGTGAAATATGCCTCCAACCGCGGGGACGTGGTCTCGACTCGGGCGAACCCGAACCGCTCGAACTGCACGACCTTGTCCTTCTCTTGGACAGGCAACCGTTCAGCGATCCCCTTCCTGACCGATCCGTCGGGCATATGGACCTCTGCCTCCACGCCATCGGCGGGGGCCCAGTGGGATATCTTAACCCCTTCCTTCAGCACGCCGTGGTCGTTGCCGGTGTACACCCCCTTGCCGTTCTCCCAACGGAGATTGCATAGGTCCTTGAGCCGAACGGTGCCGCGCTCGCGTAACCCCTCAAGGTCCTCTCTGGTCATCAGGACCGTTATGGGCTGGCGAAGGACGTGGTCCCTGGTGCCTCTCTCTGGATGATCGGGATGCAGGGGCGAGCGGGCCTCCAGGACGTCCACGCCTACGATCTCCAGGGGCTCCGGGTCCCACACGAAGAAGTAACGGTCGGCCACTGGATCGATGATCTGCTTGTTGAACGCGTACAGGTTCTCCCAGGAGAACTCGATGTCCACGTCCTTCATGCCTACGTCGAGCCAGTAACTGCGGATCGCCTCTGCTCTGATGCCGCGTTTAGCAAGCGCCCTGACCGTGCCAAGGCGGACATCGTCCCAGCCTGAGTACTCGCCGCCGAGGATGCCCTTATGGATGGTCGAGGTCTTGAGGATCGCCTCAGGGATGTGAACGAGGCCGTAGTGATGATAAGAAGGCTTCCTCCAACCGAAATAGTTGAAGATGTACTCCTGCCGCAGGGTGTTGTTAAGATGGTCCTTCCCCCTTATGACGTGGGTCAGCCCCAGCAGGTGGTCGTCCGCCGCCACTGAGAGGTTCATCATCGGGTACACCGTGTAACGGTCGCCGGTCCTCGGATGGGGCACCGAGTCCACCACCCTTAGCCCGACAAAGTCCCGGACGGCGGGGTTCGGGTGCTTGAGATCGGTCTTCACCACCAGGACCGCCTCCTCTTCGCCGAACCCGTGTGATAGCATCCTGTCGAACTGTTCGTTGGCCTCCTCGCTGCTCTGTGAGCGATGCGGGCATGCCTTCCCTTCCTCCTTCATCTGCCTCCACGGCTCGGGAGGACAGGTGCACACATACGCCTTGCCCATGTCGATGAGCTGGCGCGCTATGTCATAGTAGATCTCGAACCGGTCCGACTGGACCACCGTCTCGTCCACGTGCACGCCGAGCCATGCGAGATCCTCAGGGATCATCCTATAGGCTTCTGGGTCGATCTTCTCGGGGTTGGTGTCCTCCAGCCGGTCGATGTACTTTCCCTTGTACCGCTTCACGTACTCATCGTTGAGCAAAGCGACCCGGGTGTGGCCGATGTGCAGCGGACCTGACGGGCCGGGGGCCATCCGCATGACGACCTTCCCTTCGACCGCAACCGGGAGATCGGGCAGAACGTTCCTCCTCTCCGTCTTGGTCCGCTTAAGCAGGTTGGGGTCAATGGCCTCTACGGCCCTCTGGATGTCCTCGAACGGCATTCCTTCGACCTCGCGGCAGACCTCCTCGGCCGCCGCGGAGACCTCCTTGGCCTTGGAGCGCAGGTCCGGCCGCTCGGCCAGGACCTTCCCCATGACCGCCTTGGGGTTGGCCTTGCCTCCGAACAGGCAGGCGTTCTGCAGCGCATACTTCCTGATAGCTTCCTTCAGCTCGGCGGACATCACGCGGCTATCGACCATCCTTCTTTTCTACCTTTCCTCTCCCGGGGCCTTCCA
>JAKIXL010000213.1:2305-2704 GCA_022709105.1 Thermoplasmatota archaeon
CCCCGCCGCTGCCCCTCAACAGCAGTTTTGGGGTGCTGAGGGGGCAGGCGCCCGCGGGGCATGGGTCCTTGGGACTCCGACAGCGCCGATGTGAAGAGGCAGGGCCGCGATGGCATCGAACTTCTGGCCGTCCGAGGGTTATGGTGCGGAAGGACTGAGCGCGGAAGTGCGTCGAGGATGAGCGGAGCGCCAACGGTGGCCGGGGACGATGCCGGGTTCGTTTGGGGGACCTTCTGGGCCAGAGAGGGATGCATCGGCCAAGGTAAACGCTTGTGAGGCGGCGGCGCAATTCGTTCAGCGCCTTATCCCGATTATATAGAACATGTCATCATTGTCGACGCTGCTCGCCACGGCAAGGCCGGCCCTCTCCATCATCCCCCTCAGCTCCTCCATGGCGGG
>JAKIXL010000214.1 GCA_022709105.1 Thermoplasmatota archaeon
GGTATAGGCTTCAGGCTCGGACCTCATGGCCTCGTTCTCCCCGTTCACGTCGAATCCCTGGGTGAAGAACTCGTACCTTCCGTCGGCCGGTGCGGTGAACGATATCGGGCTCGAGTAATGGTTCCCGCCGTACATGGTCCATCCGCCGCTGCTCCCCTGCCGGTAGTAAAGGTTGACATGGTCGAACGGCACGGAGGGCTGGTTCACGGTGAAGCCGATCTTGAACGTACGGGAGCCCTGCGCTGAGGCCAGGTTGTCCACGCTTGTGCTCACCGGAACGTTGCCGGGTGCGTCCGACCCGGTGACGATTATGTCATCAAGGTAGACGCCCTCCCTCATGCCGCCGTTGATGATGCGGACTCCTTGGGCGGCGAAGGCGTCGTCGGCGTCGCCGCCCTCCGGAGCAATGGTCCCGGACACGAACTCGAAGCCGATGGCATCGATATCGTTGGGCACACCGATGCTCACATGGATCCATGTCCTAGCCGAGGCCTGGAACTCGCTGTCCGTCCACAGGACCCTTTTGGTCGCGGGGTCATTGCGGTCGGTCCAATAGAGCACGTTCAGGAAGTCGTACCCCACGCTCTCGCCGGTCAAGGGCTGCTTGGCGTCCGAGGCCCCGGTGTCGGACCAGAACCAGAAGCTGAGGGTCACGGTGCTGAAGGCGGACGCTCCGACCACCGCCTTCTTCATTATGGAGTCCTGGCCGGTATCGTACCTCGGCACCCACTGGGACTGGGGCGTGGTGCCCGGAAGGCCGGTGACATTGACGTTCCATGCCTGGGTGTATCCTATGTTGCCGTCGGCCTGGGTGACCGGGACAAGATAATGGCTGTTGTACCCGGTCCTGGACGCGTAGATGGCGTGGGCGCTATTGAGCAGATTGTGCGCGGAGCGGCACCAATAGTCCTCATTGACCATGCCGCCGGCGGCGTCCTTGTTCAGATCGAACCGTTGCCAGCTCGCGTCCCATTCAGCGTAGGTCGCTTGTTCCGCGTCCTCCCGGAGGAGGACCGCGGACGCCGGCGCTGCGGACGTGTTCACGGGCACGGACGTCAGGACAAGGAGCGAGAGCAGGACCAGTGTGCAGGCGGCGGTCAGCCTTTGACGGAGCATTATGGCCGGCGAGCGACCTTCTCGGACTTAGCGATTGCCATTGCCGTTATCTTCATTGAGAACAGTAAGCGCGTACCGACCGGTCTAGGCGCTCCGGCGGAGCACGGGGTCCTGCCAGGGTGATGGAAATGGCCGGTCGAACATCAGGGAGGTCATCAAAGCCAGGGACGCGGAATGGTTCGATCAAGGACAATGGGACGGAGTTTGCTCTGGCTGGTCAGGGAGGTCATTATCCATGCTGATGCTCACGTCAATCCCAATATCTATGTAGATAACAGATGTAGATCGCTGTCACGGTCCGCAGCCCGCCTTCGAAGGCGAGAGCCTAGCGGTCATCTCTTGTTCGACCGAACCGATCATGGGCTCGGGCGCCATTTCGCCTGGACCTCCCGCCCGGGCCCCCTTCCATCAGCATCCTGTGGAGATCGAACGGCGCCGAGCTTCGCTTGTGAAAGCTCACAGCTACCTTGGGCCGCCATGTTCTCTGCTCTTCGACGCGGTCCTCGACTCCTGTACTGTCCCCCTACGGCAGGTCCAGCCCCAGTAGCCTGAGGGTGTCGCACGCCGAGTCGTAGATCTTTAGGTGCTCCTTGGTCGGGAGCACGGTCTTCACGTTGTAGCACTCCTGGAACGTTCTTCCCTGGGGGGCGGTGAGATAGCGCCGCTCATAGCCGCGGACGATCTTGTGGAC
Organism: Thermoplasmatota archaeon; assembly: GCA_022709105.1. Lineage (GTDB taxonomy): Archaea > Thermoplasmatota > Thermoplasmata > Methanomassiliicoccales > Methanomassiliicoccaceae > UBA6. The sequence continues at coordinate 1,808 of JAKIXL010000214.1, forward strand.
CATCCTGTTCACCTCGTCCACGCTCATGCCCGCCGCCAGGGTGGCGACCTCGCCGAGCATGCGCGCCTCCATTCCCGTGGTGTAGTCCTCCAGCACGCCCTTGGCGGACGCGCAGCCCGATAAAAGCTCTCGCCCGCTGGCGGTGTCCAGGAGCGCCTGGGCGGCGATCTCGTGCAGGCACATCTCGGTGCACGGGCCGGAGATGGTGTAGAACTGGTTAGCGATCAGCAGGTCCGTGTTCGCGTCGATCGCGGCGGCAGAGTGGCCGGCGACCTGCAGCGTCTCCCGTGAGGTGGTCATACCCCAGCGTATGTGTATGGGGCCAGATAGGTGATAGCTGGCGTTGAGCAGGGTGAACGAGGCCAAGGTGGTCGCCACGTCGCAGATGGCCGTCTCCTCGATTCCGCCTATGTAGCCGCCGAGGATCGGCATCTGCTCAACCATGATAACGTTCCCGTTGTGGAGCCAGCCGGAGATCATCACCAGGCTCATGTTGTCGATCTTCAGCTCGTTGAGCTGAGACACCTCGTGGCTGTCGGTCGGCTTCATGCCGTCCTTGCCATCACAAGCGAGACGCCCCGCTGCGGACAGCGGTGTCTCAGGTCCCTATATGGCCATGTATGGTCGTCCGGCCCGGTTGCACGCTTCCCGCACCGCCCTTATCTCGGCGAGCGTGGCCTTGATCTCGAACGGCGTGTTGGTGCTCGACGGGATCCCCCCGACCGTGGCCATGACTCCGTTGACAAGGGTGTCCACGACCGGCTCCTGGGCGTAGCTCTGCATCATTGGCACGAACACGTCCTCGGAGACCGTGGCCCCGGTCGGCCCGCCCTGGATGACCGGCTTCTTCGGAGCATTGGCCCGGCGGGGCTCCAGGACCACCTTCTCCCCGTACT
>JAKIXL010000215.1 GCA_022709105.1 Thermoplasmatota archaeon
GCGGGCGAGAACCTGCAGACCATGAAAAGATGCGCCAAATACCTGGATGTCTGGAGAAAGGAGCTGGACGTCCCGTTCTTCTATGACAACGATGAGCTGGCCTCGCTGGTGCGGACCTCGCCCCGACGCCTGGATGCGGTGTTGGAGGCCCTGGGAACGGAGGGCAGGGTCTCCAAGACCCACTTTTCGCCCACGGGGGTCAGGACCGACCTTCCGCTCGAGGACGTGCTCGAGATCTACGCGTCACTGGAGGAACGCTGATAAAATCATTCAAATAACGGGATTATATGATGGAAGTTGATTAGATGCCTACCTTAGCAGTGATCGGTTCGCAGTGGGGTGACGAGGGCAAGGGAAAGATCACCGACTACTTGGCGGAGGATGCGGACCTCGTGGTAAGATGCCAGGGCGGAGCTAACGCCGGCCACACCATCAAGGTGGGCAACGAGGTCTTCGCCCTCCATCTGCTTCCATCGGGCATCATCCGCGAAAACGTCCTCTCGGTCATCGGAAATGGCCTGGTCATAGACTGCGAGGAGCTCCGGTCCGAGCTGGATATGCTGCGCAGGACCGGCCGCACGGCGGACATGCTCAGGATATCGGACCGCGCCAACGTCGTTCTGCCATACCACCGATTGCTGGACGGTGCCGAGGAGCGGGCCAGGGGTGCCAAGGGAGTGGGGACCACCGGCCGGGGCATAGGCCCATGCTACGCCGACAAGGTGGCTAGGGCCGGCATCCGCATGGGCGACCTTCTCGACGAGGTCTATCTATGGGAGAGGCTGGACACCATTTATCCGCAGAAGGAGAAGTTCGCTCAATCGCTGGGCATCCGACTGGAGCAGGAGAAGGCGTCCTTGCTGAGGACCCTGCTGGAGTACGGAAACCTGTTCCGTCCGTACATCACCGATACGTCGGTCCTGGTCAACGACGCCATCAGGGACGGCAAGAAGGTCTTGTTCGAAGGGGCCCAGGGAACCATGCTCGATATCGACTACGGGACCTATCCATACGTCACGTCGTCCAACTGCACTTCCTCCGGCATATGCACCGGCGCGGGGGTGCCGCCCTCCGCGGTGCAGGAGGTCGTCGGAGTGACCAAGGCCTACACCACCAGGGTGGGGGCCGGCCCGTTCGTCACCGAGCTCCATGACGCCGTCGGACTGCATCTCCAGAACGTCGGCGGTGAGTTCGGGACCACCACTGGACGGCCTCGCCGCTGCGGGTGGCTGGACATGGTTGTGGTGAGGCATGCGGTCCGCCTTAACGGCGTCACATCTATGGCCATGACCAAACTGGACGTTCTCGGTGATCTGCCGAGCCTAAAGGTATGCGTAGCATACGACATAGACGGACAGGTGGTCAGCGAGTTCCCCGGCAGCATTTCCCGCCTCTCACGGGCCAAGCCCATCTATGAGGAGCTGGATGGCTGGGCCGCCGCATCCTGCCGGTCCGCCGACATAGTCCGAAAGGGATATGCAGCGCTGCCCAAGAACATGCGCAAATATCTGGACTTCATCACCACGAACTCAGGGGTGCCGATAGGCATAATCTCCTTCGGCAAGGGCAGGGAGGAGACCATAGACCTCCGCAGAAGGAAATGGTGATCCCTAAGGGGGTCGGCAGGTCTGACACCGTCGAAGGTTATTATTAGTCAGAGCGCGGAACAATATCCGGGACATCGGTGCACGTCGAGATCTTTCACGCATCAAAGTTCGGGAACGGAGAACAGGTGGCCAAGGAGCTCCAGAAGGTTCTGGTTAGCAGGGGTGCGGAGGCCGAGGTGCATCATATCCGCGATGTGAACCCGAAGAAGCTCCCGTCTGCCGACCTATATGTGTTCAGCTCTCCGACGAGGATAGGCAAGCCTTTGCGAGGGGCGCGCCGGTTCGCTGCCAAGGTCCGTCTTCCCGCTGAGACCAAATATGCTTTCTTCGCCACCCACGGCGCCCCGCGGCCTGACAAGAGGACCGGCAGAATGCCGACCTCGGAGGAGATGGCGAAGTGGCAGCGGACGACCTCCGTCATGGAGGAGACCTTTGATTCCATCGGCCTGATCAAGATGGCCGACATGACCTTTTACGTCACTGGCATCAGGGGGCCGCTGGAAGAGGGTTGGCGGTCAAAGGTGGCATCCTTCGCGGACCGCATCCTGCCCCCATAGGACCCGATCGGCCCATCCTCCGGACCTGACACCGGCCCCCCAAGGGATTTATTCTCTTGGCTCAAATCTTGTTCTGAGAACGATGCAGTACATTGACAACATGGAAATCGGGGGCAAGAGGCTCCTGTTGCGAGTGGACCTGAACGTTCCTTTGTCCCTTGGTAAGGTTGCGGACGACTCCCGCATACGTGCCGTCCTCCCTACGATCCGTTACGCCCTGGACAGCGGATCCCGGCTGATCATCGTCTCCCACCTAGACCGCCCCGGGGGAAAGGTGGACCCCCGCTATAGCCTGGAGCCGGCGTGCGAGCGGCTATCCGAACTGTTGGGGTCGCAGGTTCGCTTCGTCCCGCATGTGAAAGGGAAGGAGGTGCAAGAGGCGGTGAGAAAGATGGCTCCAGGGACGGCGATCATGCTGGAGAACGTACGGTTCGACCCCGGCGAGGAGAGCGACGACCCCGCATTTGCCAAGGACCTTGCATCCCTGGCGGACGTCTACATCGATGATGCTTTCGCTGACGCCCACCGCAGC
>JAKIXL010000216.1 GCA_022709105.1 Thermoplasmatota archaeon
AGGTCCTCCAGCAGCCGGACGTACTTCACCTTGCCGCTGAAGGGCTCGAAGTCCGATGGATCATAGGCGTCGGTAAGGTCCTTATAGGCCATCATAGGCAGGCTGACCCCGCAGGCCGGGGTTATGCCGATCCACGACCAGGCTCGAGGATTCACCTCGATGAGCCTGAAGTCGCCCGTCTCCGAGTCCTTCTTGTACTCGAACTCGGCCAGGCCGGTGAGCCTGAGGTCCCTAACTATCTTCAGGGCATTTTCCATCAGCTCTTCAGGGAGCTCGCAGTTCTCTCCCAGCACGCAGTCCCCGTGGCTCGCCGGATAACCGCGCATCTTGTGTCCGCTGACCGAGCCCAGGACCGTCGATCTGCGGTCCGCGTACAGCCCGATGTTGTAGATCGCGTCGGTCATTCCCCGGACGTACTCCTGAAAGGTGAGATAGGGCAGCAGGTCCCTCTCCCTTAGAACGAAACGCTCCAGTTCCTGGCGGTCCTTGATCACCACGAACCTCAGGCGGTCCATTTGCCGGTTGATCTGGACCATCCCCCTGTTTCCGGTCATCCGGTGGACCTTCGGCTTGGCCACTATGGGGAACTGGCCATCGCTCAGTTCGCGAGCCTCCTCCAAGGTCCAGGACATGGGGGTCATGTATCCCCGTTGCTGACCCAGTCGGCAGAACCTTTCCTTGTCCAGCACCAGCTCCGCAGCCTCTCTGTCGGGCATGCAAGGGGTGGAGACCTCCTTGAACCTGCTCATTTGCTTGGTGACGGCATTTACCCATGTGTCGCTGTACGGGATGAGCACCGGGCTGTCGCCCTCCTTCACGCATCTGTCATAGAGGGTGTCGAGGGCCCCTGCCTCATCGACCTCCGGACCAGGGCAAGCTTGTTGGGTGCCATAACGCGAATAGGCCGTCAGTTGTCGCCGAGGGAGCATGGATATGCAGCTCACGCCGTGCGAGCCCATCTCCTGCAGGATCTTCAGATGCATGCCCAGCATTATTGCCTTGCGGCCTGTGGACCTGGCTTTCAAGCTAGTCAGTCCCTCGCGGGCTCCGAATGGCCTTCGCGCTTATATTTCTCTATCGTTAATCAAATGGGCCGGGGGCATCGGCCGACCGGCGGCCGTGCGTCGAACGAGGCCTCTGTCCCGGCCCAGGGAAAAAAGAACGCCGCCTCCGCTCTGGAGGCGGGGAGGCCGCGAGACCGCTCAACGGACGTTCCTATTGTTCCCAGAGAAGGTGTTCGGCGATATCGTGTTCCCAGTGCCGCTGTACACCGCGATGCCGTAGGTGCGGCAGTTCATGATGGTGTTGTCCGTTACCATATTGTTGCTGCCCTCGATGTGCACCCCGGCCCCGCCGTCGTCCCAGCCGGCGTTGGTGATCGAATTGCCTGTCACGCGGTTATTGTTGCCCACCAGGTGTATCGCGTATCCCGGGGTGTCGCGGATGGTGTTGCCCTCGCACACGCAGCCGCTCCCGGCGAACTCGATCCCGCCCTCCCCGGCGCGGGAGGTCGAATAGATCAGGTTGTTCCGCACGATGGTGTTGGTGGCAAGGCGGCCGGCGCCCCAGCCGATGTTGATGCCCGGATGATCGGTGTCCCGGCCGCCGTCGATGACCGTGTTGCCTTCGATGAGGCCGCCGTCGGTGCGGTCCTCCACACCCCTGATGCTGAAGCTCAGTCCAGAGGTCCAGGTGCGCTCCACCAGGTTGTTGCGGATGATGTTGTTGTTGATGGTCTGGGCCACGCCGTCGTCCTCGCAGTAGAAGTAGCACCCGCCCTGGTCGGAGTCGTGGATGTGGCAGTTCTCTATGATGCAGTTGTTGGAGTACGCCATGACGATGGACGTCCACCGGGTGTTGTAGCTCTCCACGTTGGAGATGGTGATCCTCTCGCTGTACTCGAACTCGATGTTGTCGTACGGGCCGTCGTGTACCTTGAGGTTCGAGATGATCACGTCGCTGCAGCGCTCGAAGGCGAAAGGATTGCTGCTCGACGTCATGGTCCGGGACGCCTTGTTGCCGTCCCATTCCCCTCCACGGACCTCGAAGTTGTTCTTGTTGACGGCGGTAAGGATGTACCCTACGGCGCTAGAGCCCCACGTGACCTTGCCCTCCAGTACCAAGATGGTGTAGCTGGGCATGCTTATGGCCTTTGTCACGCTGAAGTCTCCCTGGAGCAGGACCGCCTGCTTGGACGTCCGACCGGAGGTCAGGGAGTTGAGCGCGGTCTGGATGGCCGTCGCGGCGTTGGTCCCGGAGTAGACCGTGGCCCCGGAGGCGCTCTTCGTTACGTAGTTGGGACCTGAGGAGGTGACGGTGAAGGCGTACGATAGCGGCGCCACCGGAGGGTCGCCCCCGGTGCCCGGGTCCGGGACGGGAGGTGCCGCCGGCTCGGTTACGGTGAAGGCGGCGGAGACCGAAGAGCCCCTCAGCTGAGAGCTGCCAGAGAAGGTCGCGGTGAACCTGTGGTTCCCGATGGCCCTTGGCGTGTAGTCGATCAAGAACGTTCCGTCCTGGCCTGTTGTCACCGTTGGTCCCTGGGCCGGATTGACGGCGGACCCGTCGGGGAGGGTCACGCGAACATCGACCGTCTCGCCGGACACTGGCGTAAGGCCGGTCAGCAGGCCCGAAGCGCGTATGTTCTTCCCGACCTCGATTGTCGCCGCGGACGGGGTCAGGGTG
>JAKIXL010000217.1:0-2312 GCA_022709105.1 Thermoplasmatota archaeon
CGGTCATGGGGTCCCCTGCGGAGATGAACGCGACCTTCTTTCTTTTCGCAGCGGAAACGATGATGTCCTTCTCCTCCACGTCCGCTCTCCCCAGCACCGTCAACTTCTTACCGATGAACGCCTCGATGTCCTTGGTCTGCGCGTCGTTGAGCTTGGATGTATAGAACTCTGCGAAGATCTCATCGCAGTTACGGAGGGTCGTGAGGGCCCTCACGCTCATATCTTCCGGCCTGGACATCCCTAAACCGACAAATATCAATTCACCCATTGGCAACACCGTGCGCACCATTTGTCTGAAGGTACCTAGGGGGGAAGCTGAGTCCGTCCGTAAAAAGCTTTTATCGCTTGGTCTGCTGGACATCTCTCATAGGATATCGAGGGATGGGGAATACATACTCCTTCCATTGAGAGGCGCCCAGTCCCCGGACATGGGATACAAGGCGGTGGAGCTGGACCTCGAGGACCGGGCGCTGAGGGAGACCGACTATCGGTCCCTCATCGATGGGCCGCCGGAGATGCGCGATCGGCTGCCTGTTTCCTTCGATGTCATCGGCGACGTGGCCATCGTCCGCATCGATGATGACCTGCTGCCTATGGCCTCAGAGATCGGGACGGCGCTCATGAGGACCCACCCCCGGCTGAGGACGGTGGCCCTGGACCGCGGGGTCAAAGGCGACCTCAGGGTCCGTGACCTCGAGATCATCGCCGGAGAGCCTCGGACGGAGACGGTCCATACCGAGTATGGCATCCGGCTGAAGATCGATCCGGCCAAGGTGTACTTCAACCCCCGGCTCTCGAACGAAAGGCGCCGCATCGCCTCTTTGGTTCGGGAGGGCGAGAAGGTGATCGACATGTTCGCCGGGGTAGGCCCTTTCTCCATAATGATCGCCAAGCACGCGCGGCCCGAGATGGTCTACGCCATGGACCTCAACCACGATGCGGTCGAGTACATGAAGGAGAACATCCGCATGAACAAGGTGTCCACAGTGATACCTATCGAGGGCGACTCCCGACAACTGGTGTTCGAAGTGCCCTGCGCGGACCGGATAATCATGAACCTTCCCCATTCCGGGAGGGAGTTCTTCCACGATGCCCTGACCAGGCTGAAGCTCGGGGGCATCATCCACTTTTATACGATATGTGAGAGAGAGGACATAGATGCGGTCCTCCAGCGGCTGGTCGTCGAGGCCGCGGGGATGGGGGTGCTCATAGCCGTTCTCCACCAGGAGGAGCTGAAGACATACTCACCTTCGATGAGCGTCTTCGCCGCGGACATCGGGCTTGTTGATTGGTGCTAGCGTCACCCCGCTCTGCCCCTGGTAATTGCCGCTACGCTTACCATAGGTCAACCGGGCGGGGGAAGCGAGGGTCTCGAAGACGATCTGCACGAAGCGGTCACCGACCTTGAGCTCGACGGGAGCGTCGGAAACGTTCGTTCCCATGAAGGTGAGGGTGCCATGGAACCCCGCATCCACCTTGCCCAGTCCGGCAAGGACGCCTTTCCTGACCCAAGTGGTCCGCAGCCATAGCTGGGCGCACAAGGAGGACGGCAGCTCCACCCTCTCCAGGGTGGAGACGAAGAACATCTTCCCCGGGGGGATGATGGCCGATCCCTCCCTCGTCATCCCCTCGCCGGGGATGGACAGTTCGGCGATGCGCAGATCGTACCCGTTGGGAGTGAGCGACGCCTCGGAGAAATTCTCTATCCTCAGCTCTCCCCTCTCCAGCCGGGCCATGATCTCGTGGTCAGGTAGGACGCACATGGTCCCGCATCGCCATGCCAGATAAAAAGACTGGCCGTGCTCGAGAATATGCGTTTCAGGGTGCTCGGTATCATCGATGGTAACGGTCCCGGTCCAGTTAAATAATAAGTGAACGCTGATAGAAATAGCGGGGGAGAATTCCCATCCACTGCCGCCGTGCAGCTGTTTCCTCCTAATGGCTCCCCCGTTCTCTACCTTCTGGCCGTTTTTTCAGGGAGCATGCTCTTGCCCGCTTGCCAGTTGGACAGCCTCATATATTCGGTCCGTGTTACGGTGAGGCACATAGGCGATCCAATTGAGATTCGATACCCGTAAGGTTGTTGCGAGCAAGATAGGCACGGTCGACTTCGATCATCTGAGCTTCGGGGAGATATTCTCCGACCACATGTTCCGGATGGACTACGCCGATGGAGGATGGCAGGAACCTCGCATCCTTCCCTTCGGCAAGATCGAGATATTGCCTTCCTTGTCCACCCTGCACTACGGGCAGAGCGTGTTCGAGGGCCTGAAGGCATTCCACTCCGTGAACGGCGGGATCAACATCTTCCG
>JAKIXL010000217.1:2400-2655 GCA_022709105.1 Thermoplasmatota archaeon
CCGCCTGTGCATACCCCGCGTGGACAAACGGATGTTCCTGGACGCGGTGGAGGAACTGGTCCGTCTGGACCATGAGTGGGTCCCCACCAAGAAGGGGACCTCTCTGTACATACGGCCGTTCACCTTCGCCACTGAGGACTACATCGGGGTCAGGGTCTCGGAGAAGTACAGCTTCTATGTGATAACCGGGCCGGTCGGGGCGTACTACAAGGAAGGCTTCAACCCAGTGTCCCTTATGACCTCAGGGGAGTTCGT
>JAKIXL010000218.1 GCA_022709105.1 Thermoplasmatota archaeon
TTCACGGGGGTCGTCGGTCTCATCCTCGGCCTGTTCATTCTGTTCAGATTGATACTAGGGTTGGCGGAAGGGCCTCTATTTCCGAGCGACAGCAAGATCACCCAGGAATGGTTCAGGCCGTCGATCAGGGCAAGAGTGAACTCGGCGTACTTCAGCGCACTGTATATATCCAATCTGCTCGCCGCGCTCCTGATCGTCCCGCTCATCCTCGTAACCAACTGGACGTTCGCATTCTATTCGGTGGGGATCGCAGGGTTCATCCTGGTGGTGATATTGTACTTCAAGCTGGCGGACACTCCAACGGGAAATTACCCCCGCAAGAGCGTCGATCTCCGAGGCCAGATGAGACGATCGATCGATAGCGTCAAGAAGACGATCAAGCTCAAGGGCATCCACATATTGGTCCTTTCCGATATAACGACCAATCTGACCTGGTGGGGCCTTTCGCTGTGGCTGCCTACCTACCTGATAATGGCGAAGGGCTTTACTGACCAGGACCTGATCTGGGCCGCGTCGATCCCCTATGTCGGCGGTGTGCTCGGTCTGATCGTCGGCTCTACTCTGGACACCCGAACCGGCAGATTGGTGGAGATCGCCATGATATTCGGCATCCTTTCCGGAGCGTTCATCTTTCTGGTCATCCCCATCGCCGATTTCATCGTGATCATATTTTTCATGACCATGGTGTTCTTCTTCATCTCCATCATTCAGCCGAACCAGTTCACCCTGCTGCAGGACATCGCTCCAGAAGAACAGATCGGGGGCGCTACAGGTTTTCTCAACGGCGTCTCGAACGGCTCAGGCGTGTTCGGGACGGTCCTGGTGGGCCTGGCCGTGGCCTTGACCGGAACATACTCTCTGGGACTGGTGATGCTCGGTACATTTCAGGTAATTTCCGGGCTCACGATGCTCTTCTTCAGGAAGTATCACCGTCCGCGGCCCAAAGGAAAGGTCGCGGCGGAAATGGGCTCAAAATAGGGGCAGGAGCTACGGACGGAGGGATCAAGGAGCAATGGCACATCGAACGGCCGGCCTTTGGCCCCAGAACATGGGCCTGGCAGAAGCTAACGACCGTCTACGTCCATGCCCTGAGGCTCACTTAATTATGGTTGTCCCCCTCTTGCCCTCCAGTCCAAGAAGGGCACATTCCAGGCAGGTGATTATCGCCCTCTTCCCGCCTCCCTCCACGAACTGCACGGCAGCCTCGACCTTCGGCCTCATGCTCCCGGAGGGCAGGCTGCCATTGACGATGATATCCCTGGCCTTATCCGCCGTCAGCTCCCCGATCAGTGATTGCTCCTTCTTCCCGAAATGGGCGTAGACGCCCTCAACGTCCGTCAGGATAAGCAGCGTATCGGCCCCGATCAGCCTGGCGAGGGCCGACGCGGTATGGTCCTTATCGATAACGGCCTCTATGCCCTTGAGGCGGTCGCCCCCGCCGCAGGCGATGACGATGAAGCCTTCATCATACAGTCTCTTGATGACCTGCCCCTCGACGATGGACACGGGCTTGGGAGAGGGCACCACACGACGCCAACCTCTTCCACTGTCATCTATCATTGTCCACCCCCGTTCCTCCCTAAGCTTCGATGCCTCCATTACAGTATAGAACGGCCCGATAGGCTTGGAAGGGTCCTTTAGCGCGGGATCGTCCTCCCCGACGATGCATTGGCTGAGGACGGTCGCCACTGGCAGGTTCAACCCTTGCCGGACCAGCTCGTTGTGCATCGTCTGCTGCAGGAAGTAGCCGATAAGGCCCTGGCTCTCCGCTCCGCAGACATCGATGGGCATTGGCGGCAACGTTCCCTTGGCGATCTCGTTCTTGAGCAGGATATCTCCCACCTGAGGACCGTTGCCGTGAGTGATGGCAATTCTGAAACCGTGCTTGATCATCTCGACCAGCCATGTTGCGGTGACGCCGATGTTGTGTCTCTGTTCCTCCGCCGTGCCCTGCTCGGTATGCTTGAGGATCGCATTTCCGCCGAGAGCGACGAGCACGCTCCCCCTTTCCGCATCGTCCATGCCCCTCCCTTTGCACCCTCCTCGTATTTCATCCTGCGCGAGACCGCTCTGGGACCGTCCTTGCAATATGGGTTCGTCGGGATAGGCCACACATTTTGCGGTTAAAGGCTAAATATCGTGCCTGGACACCTGAGACCAAGGGTGTTACGAATGCCTGAACTGGTATTGAAAAACGCGAGGATCGATGATGAAAGGCCTTTGACCGACATTGCGATCGACAAGGGTAAGATATCGGAAATAGGGACCGGTCTAAGAGGCGATATCGAGGTCGACCTCGCCGGTGATGTGGTGGTTCCAACGTTCATCGAGAGCCACATACACATCGACAAGGCTCTGCTGGAAAAGGTCAGGCCGAACAAGGAGGGCACCCTCATGGGGGCGATCAAGACCACTGGGGAGCTGAAGAAGGCCTTCCAGGACGAAGAGGTCTATGAACGTTCCAAGCAGGTGCTGGAAATGTGCCTTCGCCATGGCTCGACCATCATCAAGGCGCAGCCCGATACGGACCCGCTCGCAAGGCTGGTCGGCTTCGATGCGATGATGAGGCTGAAGGAGGACTACAAGGAATACGTGGACATGCACGTCTGTGCCTTCGCTCAGGAAGGCATAGTCAAGGCTCCAAC
>JAKIXL010000219.1:0-2390 GCA_022709105.1 Thermoplasmatota archaeon
GTGACCAGGGCGATGCGAGCTGTTGATGGTGCCGTCGTGCTTGTCGACGCCGTCGAGGGGACGATGCCCCAGACCGAGACGGTGCTGCGTCAGGCACTCAAGGAAGGCGTTCGCCCCGTCCTGTTCATCAACAAGGTGGACAGGCTGATAAACGAGCTGAAGGTCACCCCGGAGGAGATGCAGAAGAAGTTTGTGACCATCATCACCGAGGTCAATCGACGCATCGCCTCCCAGCTGCCCGAGCCGCTCAACAAGGAATGGCAGGTTAAGGCCGAGGAGGGGATCGTCGCCTTCGGCAGCGCGTTCCACAATTGGGCCGTCAATGTTCCGTCGATGAAGAAGACCGGCATCAACTTCGCCAAGGTCTACGAGTACTGCAAGAACAACGATCAGAAGACCCTTGCCAAGAAGGCCCCGGTGCACGAGGTCCTGCTGAACATGGTCATCGAGCACGTGCCCAACCCGCTGGAGGCCCAGAAGATACGTATCCCGGTCATCTGGAAGGGAGACAAGGAGTCCGCAGTGGGGAAGTCCATGCTCGCCTGCGACGCGAGCGGACCGGTCGCCCTGATGATCACCAAGATCATTGTCGATCCACATGCCGGCGAGGTCGCCATGGGGCGCCTGTTCTCCGGCACGGTCACAAGGGGGATGGAGCTATGGGTGTCCGGCATGCCGAACGTGCAGAGGTCCCAGACGATCTCGCTCAGCGTAGGCGCGGACAGGATCCCCATCGACCACATGGAAGCTGGGAACATTGTCGCCGTGGCCGGCCTCAAGGATGCGGTCGCAGGTTCGACCATCAGCTCCGACAAGGACATGGAGCCGTTCGAGAAGATCTCCCACTATACCGAGCCAGTGGTCACCGTTGCCATCGAGGCCAAGCACATGAAGGACCTGCCCAAGCTGGTCGATGTGCTTAGGACCGTGGCCAAGGCCGATCCGTCCATCCATGTCGAGATCAACAACGAGACGGGCGAGCACCTGCTTTCCGGCATGGGAGAGCTGCATCTCGAGATCACGACCTATCGTATCGTGAACGACCACAGGGTCGAGATCAAATCTTCCCCGCCCATCGTGGTGTACCGCGAGAACGTGAAGGGAAGGAGCGCCCTCTTCGAGGGCAAGTCCCCCAACAAGCACAACCGCTTCTTCGTTGAGGTCTCTCCCCTGGAGCAATCGATCGTCGACGCCATCAAGACCGGCGATCTCGTCGTCGAGGGCAAGATAAAGGACGTCAAGGAGATGGCCAAGAAGCTCCAGGACCTGGGCATGGACCGTGAAGAGGCCCGTGGCGTGGTCATGTTCAAGGACAACAACGTCTTCATAGACGGCACCAAGGGGATCCAGTATCTGAACGAGACCATCGAGCTGTGCAAGCAGGGCTTCGAGGAGGCAATGAACCTAGGACCTCTGGCGCAGGAGAAGGTCATGGGCCTCAAGGTGAAGCTGATGGATGCCAAGCTCCACGAGGACTCCATCCACAGAGGTCCAGCGCAGGTAATCCCCGCGTTCCGCTCCGCGGTCTATGGCGCGATGTGCCTGGGTGGCAGGATATTGCTGGAACCGCTCACGAAGATCTACATCAACTGCCCTGAGTCGGTAATGGGCGACGCTCTGCGCGAGCTGCAGCAGAGGCGGGGCAACATCGAGGACATCCACCAGGAGGGCGAGGCAACGATCATAGTCGCCAAGGCCCCTGTGGCCGAGATGTTCGGGTTCGCATCGGCCATCCGCGGCGCCACCCAGGGCCGTGCGCTTTGGTCCACCGAGAACTCCGGGTTCGTCCCGGTGCCGAACGAACTGCAGACCAAGGTCGTGGCCGAGATCAGGACCCGCAAGGGACTGAAGCCAGAGCCTTACGATGCGGCATACTACTCTGGCTGAGGAGTGAATAACGATTAAATACGAAAAACGGTATGGAGTAAAAACCCAATCTAAGTATATATAAACGTAGGAGGCAGAAAAATGGCAGAGAAACCACACTTGAATCTGGTCTTTATCGGTCACGTTGACCACGGCAAGTCCACCTCCGTAGGCAGGATGCTTGCCGACACTGGAAACGTAGATGCGTACCTCATCGAGAAGTACAGGAAGATGGCAGACGAGAAGGGAAAGGCGACCTTTGAGTTCGCATGGGTCATGGACTCTCTCAAGGAAGAGAGGGAGAGGGGAGTGACCATCGATGTCGCCCACAAGCGGTTCAACACCGACAAGTATTACTTCACCGTCATCGATGCCCCCGGACACAGGGACTTCGTCAAGAACATGATCACCGGTACCTCCCAGGCAGACGCCGCCGTTCTCGTCGTGTCCGCCATCGAGGGACCCCAGGCCCAGACCAAGGAGCACATCTTCCTGGCCAGGACCCTAGGCGTGAAGCAGATCAT
>JAKIXL010000219.1:2407-2637 GCA_022709105.1 Thermoplasmatota archaeon
GAAGCCCGCCTACTCCGAGGAGCAGTACAAGAAGGTCAAGGAGGACGTCAGCAAGATCCTGAAGTCCATCGGCTATAAGGTGGACGAGATCCCCTTCGTCCCGTACTCCGCGTTCAAGGGCGACAACGCCACCAAGCAGTCCGCCAATACTCCCTGGTACAAGGGGCCGACCATCCTGGAAGCGTTGAACAATCTGAAGGAGCCCGCGAAGGCCACCAACCTGCCTCTCA
>JAKIXL010000021.1:0-244 GCA_022709105.1 Thermoplasmatota archaeon
GCCCCAGCAACGGCAAGGGATGCTCCGACTATCGCTGCCAGCAAGATGCGGGGAAGCCGGATATTGATGATCACCCATCTCTGGCTATCGCTTCCTCCTCCCAGAAGGACCGTCAACACCTGTTCGAACGGTATATTGAAGACCCCGATGCTGAGGCAGGCGACCATGGTTATGAGAAATGCCAGCATGAGCACGGTCAATATCAAGGTCCAGCGCGCGACCTTGTTCCTCTGCATCTCGATTA
>JAKIXL010000021.1:293-8971 GCA_022709105.1 Thermoplasmatota archaeon
CGGTCCTCCATCCATAATTGGCTATTTGAGCTGATAGCTAGCGGAATGTAAATAAAAAATGGAATGGGTTTGGCCGCTTTAAGGGAACAGCTCGGGATGGAACCATTTTGCAAGCTGCTCCAGCGCGTCAATGACCCGTGGGCTCGTGGTGAGGGTGGTCCCGTCGATGCGATAGATCTTGTCCTCGGACACTGCGGTCACAGACGGACCGAGCGTCGACCTGAGCTCGTCGTTGGTCTTGGAGCTTTGGTTCTCGATCACGATGATGTCGGGGTTCTTCTCCAGGATGCTCTCGGTGGAGGCCTTCCAGTTACCGGTGCCGTTGTTGAAGATGTTCGATCCGCCGGCCATCTCGATAAGGTCGTTGCTCATAGTGCCGTTTCCAACGGTCTGGCCTCCCTTGCTCATAAGCTCCAGGTAAACCTTGGGCCTTTCCGATGCGGGAATGTCGGCGGTCTTCTGGACCACGGCGTCGATGCGGGTTTGAATGCCTGCGACCATCTGCTGGGCCTTGGCCTTCTCGCCGATAGCCTCTCCCATGACCTCTATGGTGTGCAGGATAGTGGTCACGTTCTTAGGATAGAACGCTGCCACCGAAATGTTGGAGTTCTCCATGTTCTCGATGAAGGCCGAGTACATGTTGAAGTTCCAAATGACCACCAGGTCTGGGTCCAGGGCCATGATCGATTCCACACCCAGGGAGCTCACTCCGCCTAGGTTGGTGATGCCGTCGCCATCGCTTAGCAGCCAAGCCGAGGAACTGTCCACCGCCACCACGCGGTCCTTGGCGCCAAGGTCGAACGCGATCTCAGTGAACGCCGAGCCGAGACTTATTATGCGCTTAGGTGCGGCGGTGAGATTTATGGTCTTCCCACGGTCGTCGGTGAAGGAAATATCGCCGGCGATGTTCTCGTTGTTCCCCCCTTTGTTCAATAACAGCATGGCTGCGGCCGCGCTGGCTATTACCAGGACTGCGATGACCGCAACAACCAATATCGCTCTTTTGTTCATGTGATCCCCTTTATCGTTCGATGGGGGCATGCCGCCCCCATTGACATGCCTTTGAGGGAGGGGGAGCGAAGAATAAAAATGTTCTGCAACCTGGCAGGGACCATGCCCGGCGTCTCGACGCGGCATGGGAAAGCTTCTTGAGCTTGTGCAACATCCTCGACAACATGCGCAGCGTCCTCCGTGGAAAGATCCACCGTGCCACGGTCACCCATGCCGACCCAGATTATGTCGGCAGCATCATTATAGACCAGGCTCTGCTGGATGACGCGGACATTTGGCCGGGAGAGAAGGTACTGATTTCGGACGTCAACAACGGAGCGAGGTTCGAGACCTACACGGTGTCCGGGGAGAGAGGTTCAGGCGTCATATGCGTAAACGGGGCGGCGGCCCATCTTGTCCGCCTCGGGGACAAGGTCATCATAATGGCCTTTGAGCTGACCGATCGCCCCATCGAGCCTCGGATAGTACTGGTGGATGATAACAACTGCCGGACGAGGGTCCTTCGGGCCCCTGGACCAGGATGATCCCGTGAAGCTCAAGGCCTACACAGATGGCGGCTCAAGGGGCAATCCCGGACCCGCGGCCTTCGCCCTGGTCATTACCGATGAGAGCGGGAGCATAATCAAAGAGTACGGTCGGTATCTGGGAAGGATGACCAACAACGAGGCCGAGTACAACGGCGCCATCGCCGCCCTCAAAGAGGCGCTTGCTCTCGGCGCGGACGAGATAGATGTATTCAGCGATTCTGAGGTTATGGTCCGCCAGGTGAACGGCGTGTATAGATGCAAGGCGGCCAATCTTCAGCCCTTTCTTGATCAGGTACGCGAACTGAGGTCCAAGTTCAAGCGCTCGTCCTTCTTTAACGTGCCCCGGGACCACCCCATGGTCTTCCGTGCTGATCGGCTGCTCAACGAGGAGCAGGACACCATGAGGTCACTGCAGCCCCGGGGCAGGCCCAATCCGTGACCGTCTGCCATTTGCAAAGAGGCTTGATGAACAGCATGCCTGCTTGCATCTCTATCGTTAAGCCCTGTGGGCGACCGCCAGCAGGTCGCGATCCAGAGCAAATCGCCTTTCCTTGTAATACGTAGCATAGGTACACCCTATGATGTCCTTTCCCCTCCCTCACAGGGCCTTAACATCAGCACGATATTGAACGCCGTGCCCTTAAGCGGCCCAATAGTGTCGGAGGGGGCATGATCTTTGTCGGGAACGTTCTGGGGCCCGGCGGACCAGAGGGGCAGAGCTGGAATGAGGTACAGAAGGGAAATGAGGAGGCCATGAAGCAACATTCAGGATGCGCGTTCTGCTTAGATGCTTAGAGCTAGGCCGCAGGGCCTTTCTTGAAACGGTTCCTCGACCTCACTTCTTGCGGGGGAACCGTGAGGCTATTACATAACTTTATATAGAAGTGTATTATAGGCAATATTAGTGCCTGGGGTCGGTGCCTCTACTCTCCTCCTATCAAGAGCTTTTTCCTCCGAATCCCCACCAAGCACCGGCCTCGGGCATTACTGATCGCATCTTATCTCTGGGACGAGGTTCTCGATCGCCACCAGCCTCTGCTCGCCAGAGGCCATGTCCCTTATTGCCACTGAGCCTTGGGCCAGTTCTTTCTCCCCTACGATCACTGCCCGCTGGGCATTGATGGAAGCAGCATATTTGAAGTTCTTAGAGATGCTGCGACCCATCAGGTCAACCTCGGCGGATATGCCTTCCTGGCGCAGCCTGGCCGTGATCTTGAAGGCCTCGTCCTTCATCTTTTCGCTGACAGGGATCACGTAAGCGTCGATATGGTATGGTGGCGCCTCATATCCTTCCCGTTCGAGCGCGAGAAGGGTCCTGTCGAAGCCTATTCCAAAACCGGTGGAGAAGGTTCTCTCCCCACCGAACAGCTCGGTGAGCGAGTAGGAACCGCCGCCGCATATCTGTTTCTCCGCTCCCAGCACAGGGGCGTCCATCTCAAACACCAAGCCCGTGTAGTAGTCGAGGCCGCGAACGACGCCCAGGTCCACCTCCACATTGGTAAAGCCGTAATCGGACAGTATGCGGAAAACAGCTGCAAGGTGGTCCTTGGCCTCTCCGCTGATCTTGTCCAAGGCCTCGACCGGACCGCGGGTCTTCGTGATCTCGATGATCCTCTCGACCTCCCCGGAGGAAATCCCGGCCTCTGCCATCCTGGCTTTAGCCTCTTCGTACTCTTTCTTGTCAAGCTTCTGCAGGATGGGGGGCGCCTGATCGGCGTCGATCCCGGCCTGGGCGAGCGCTCCGCGGAGGACGCCTATGTGACCGATCCGGATGCTGTACTGCCTGAGGCCGACCCGCCTCATGATCGAGGCCGCGAGAGCGATGACCTCAGCGTCCGATTCAGGACCGGGGTTCCCTATCAGCTCTGCCCCGAACTGGTAGAACTCGCGAAAGCGGCCGGACTGCGGTCGCTCATAGCGGAAGCACTGGCCAAAATAGAACATCTTCAACGGACGTGGACAGTTGGTGAGCTCGTTGACAAAGAACCTCATTGCCGGAGCGGTCAGCTCGGGCCGGAGCGAGATCTCCCTGCCGCCCTTGTCCTGGAAGGCGTAGATCTCTTCTACCACGTTCGGGCCGGACTTGATGGTGAAGAGCTCGGTATGTTCGAAGATGGGCGTGGAGATCTCACGGAAGCCGAACAGCGCGGCCTCCCGGCGCATCATGCTCTCCAGACATCTCCTTTTTTCCATCTCCTGTGGGCCGAAGTCTCGGGTTCCCCGTGGCCTTTGGATCATCGCGGTCAAGATGGGGCGGCGTTATAAAATCATTTCTTATCCTGCCCCTGGCCATTGAGCGGAAATGCTTTAGCCCGAACTTCCGATACGGTCAGGATAGCATGGGTGAAGCGGCATCGGGCGGAGGAAGGGCCGTTGAGGAGCGGGGCAATGGAAGGCTCGTCACGTCCCGCCCCCCTGAGCTCAAGGTGGTAATGGTGGCGGAAAGCCCATCGTCGGGGCTGATGACCATATTCGAGGCATGCAGTACCTTTGATGATGAGTCGGCCCGCCGCATGATCTTCGCCGCGGGCGAGCCTGGCCGGCTCCTGGTCCGGGTGCAGCACTTCCTTAGAGAGATGCAGGACGCTCATTATGAGGAGAAGATGAGACAGTTGTTCAAGCTGTTCCGGTTCGGCCATCTGATATATCTGAACCCTTGTGCAGGAGAGGAGCGCATGACCTCTCGAACGCAGGACGCTGCCCGTAGGGAGATGGACGATGTCCTTAGCCAGGGGGTCCGGGCGGTCGTGGCCTTCGGAGACCTGGCCAAGAACTGGGTCCGCACGAACTTTCCACCCGAAGGCCTTGTGGTCGTCTTCCTGCCCCAGCCGTCCAATCACATCTCAAGCTGGTTTCCCTCCTTTCTGGAGAGGACCGCCAGGGAACGCGGGAGCGACGCCCTGGCCGTCCGTGACGCCATGGCGGTGCAGATCGATAAGCTGGTCCGTCTGTGCTCTGAACTATGAGCACGCGGACCGCAGCGCCTGGTCGAGATCATCCTTCAGGTCCTCGGCGTCCTCGATCCCTACAGACAAGCGGATGAGCGAGTCCTTGATCCCTAACCTCGCCCGCTCCTCCGGCGGCAACGAGGAATGGGAGGTGTTGAGAGGCATGCTCGCCAGGCTCTCCACCCCTCCCAAGCTGGTAGCCATCTTGATCAGCTCCATCGACCTGATGGTCCGCTCTGCCGCCATCCTGCCGCCCCTGACCTCAAAGCTCATCATGCCCCCAAAACCGCTCATAAGCCGCCTCGCCAGCGAATGCTGGGGATGGCTCTCCAGACCAGGATAGTGGACCCTGTCGACCAGGGGATGGTCCTCAAGGAACTCGGCGATGGCCGCTGCGTTCTCGTTGTGGCGCCCCACCCTCAACGCCAGGGTCTTCATGCCCCTCTCCAACAGGAACGCCACCAGAGGGTCCGCGGAGCCGCCGAGCACGGTGCGCTTTTCCATCATCGGACCAAGGTCCAGGTCCCTGGTGGCGACCGAACCGGCCAAGAGGTCGGAGTGCCCCCCTAGGTACTTGGTCCCGCTCTCCAGGACCAGGTCGGCCCCGCTTTCCAGCGGCCTCTGGTTGATGGGGGTGGCGAAGGTGTTGTCCATGAACACAAGTGCACCCCTCTCATGGGCGGCCCGGATCACTTGAGGATAATCGACCAATTTCAACAGTGGGTTGGTCGGCGACTCCAACCATACCACCTTGGTCTGCGGGGCCATGGCATCGATCAAGGCCTCGGCATCGGCGGTAGGCGCGAACCTCACGTCGATGTCCAGCGGGGTCAGGTGATGACGGAGGAGGTTGTACGAGCCCCCATAGATGTCCTCCTGAGAGACCACCCGGTCGCCCGGCCTCAGGAAGGTGAGGAGTGCGGTCGATATCGCGGCCATCCCCGATGCGAAGAGCAGGCACCTCCTTCCTGACTCCAGTTCTGCGATCTTGCGCTCCGCCGCGACCACCGTGGGGTTGCCATGCCTGGTATAGATATAGGTCCCGTCCGGGACCTCGCCGTTCCAGGTGCGCCGGTCCGATGTCGGGAAAAAGAACGTGGACGATTGATATATCGGCGTATTGACCGCTCCGATCTCCCTGTCGATGTGCTCGCCCGAGTGCACGGATATCGTGGACAACCCTTTCTGACCGTTCATTTGCATCGTGTCAAGATATCATCTCGGCCAAGATAGAGATGTACTATTCTCCGCCGCGCTTGACCACGATGGTGACGATGTCCCCGTTCATGAGAAGATGGTCGGCACCCACGGTCTGCCCGGGGAATTTGGCCGACTCGCCCCACACCGTGGCATAACGAAAGTTCTTCCGGAAGGACCGATGGATGCGGTCGCATAGGTCGCCGACCGTCGATCCGTTCATGATGACCATCGGTTCGTCCATGTCCGCTTCCTGGCCTTGAGGTTTGAGGAACACGTGGATGAACTCCAGCTTCCTGAAGATCTCCTCCTTCAGCTCGTCGAGGCCGATGTCCTTGTTGGCCGCCACGTACACCGGGCACCAGGGCTCCATCTTCGCCTTGACCTTGTTCAGGTGCTCTTCGTCGACCAGATCGATCTTGTTGACCACTACGGCCGATCTGAGATAGACGCGGTTGCCGGTGAGCACGTCGATGAGCTGTTCCTCGTCCACGTCCTCTCGGATAATGACCTCCGCGTTGATGTGACCGTAGGCCCCGACCATGTCCGCGGCCATCTCCGGGGTGATCTTCGTGAGCGGCACGGTCGGCTTGACCTCTATGCCTCCTCGGTCGGTCTTGGTTATGACCACGTTCGGCGGCCTGGCGTTCAGCCTGATGCCGGTGTTGTACAGCTCGTTGACCAGGACATCGATGTTGGTGTCATAGACATCGATCACGAATAGAATGAGGTCGGAGGTGCGGACGACGGCGAGTACCTCCCTTCCCCGCCCTTTGCCCCGGGAGGCATCGCGGATTAGGCCGGGCATATCCAGGATCTGTATCTTGGCATATTTGTGATACATGATGCCCGGGATCACGTCCAGAGTGGTGAAGGCGTACGCGGCGACCTCGCTCTTGGCCCCCGTGAGCTTGTTAAGGAGCGTGGACTTGCCGACGCTCGGAAAACCGACCAGCGCGACCGTGGCATTGCCTGACTTCTTCACCGAGTAGCCTTGCCCTCCGCCCCCCGACGCGGCCCGGCGCTTCTCCTGCTCCATCCTGAGCCGGGCGATCTTGGCCTTCAGAAGACCTATGTGGCTCTCGGTCTTCTTGTTCTTCTGCGTCTTGAGGATCTCGTCCTCGATCGCTTTGATCTGTTCATCTATGGTAAGGGCCACACGTTCACCGGTTGACGATTTGGGTTCCCGCCTTACTTGACAATGCCGTATGTAAAAGTTCCGGTCTGGTGATGATGGCCTTGCGGCCCCCGGCACGAACAAAGGCTATGGCCGCCTCTACCTTAGGACCCATGGAGCCAGCATAGAAATGCCCCTCTCTTAGATAGCGCTCTGCCTCGTCAGCGGTGATCTCGCCCAGCAGCCTCTCCCTAGGAGAACCATGCTCCAGATATACGCCGTCCACATCCGTAAGCATGATCAGAAGGTCGACCTTCATGCCCTTGGCCAGACAGGCCGAGGCTAGGTCTTTGTCCACCACCGCCTCCACTCCCACGAGACGACCATCCTGCCTCACCACCGGTATGCCTCCTCCGCCGGCGGCGATGACCAGGTCTCTGCCGCTGCATATGAGCCTGGAGATCGGCGCTGCCTCGACTATCTCCACTGGTCGGGGCGATGGCACGACGCGGCACCATCCGCCCCTGGCGCGGTCCTCCCTCATCACGCATCCGGTGGACAGCTCCATCTGCTCGGCCTCAGCGGCAGTATAGTAAGGCCCTATCGGCTTGGAGGGGCGGGAGAAGGCCTCATCGCCCGGATCTACGATCACGCGGGTCAACATGCATAGGACCGTCCGCTGGCAGCGGATCGTCTCTAGCTCTTCTGTGAGCGCTTGCTGGAACAGGTAGCCGATCATTCCCTGAGACTGGGCCACGCATACGTCCAATGGCATCGGTGGGACCTCATACTTGGCCGCCTCGTTCTGAAGAAGGATGTCGCCCACCTGTGGACCGTTGCCATGGCTCAGGCTGATATTGTAACCGCCAGAGACCATGGCGGCTATGTGCTTGCTTATGCTCCTAAGGTTCTGCAACTGGTTATCCATCGTCGGCAGCTGCCCTCTTTTTAGGATGGCATTGCCGCCGACCGCCACGACCGCGGTCGTCATATCCGTCCACGTTGCTACCTTCCCATCCATTGAAAAAGGTTGCCCAGTCCAAGCATAGATTTTAAACCCATATGGGCATGCCTTAGGCCGATGTCAGTGTTGGACGACCTCAAGGGTCGGTTTCTCAAGTTCCGCTCCAACAGATACGCGATCTATGTCGGCCTGGTCCTGACCTTTTTCGTGTGCACGCTGCTGCTCCTCTACTCATCCTACCTGATATGCTTCGGCCTCCTCCTGGTGGCCCTGGCCGGCTATTACATTCCGGTCCTGTTCGGGATGCGGTCCAGAAAGAAGCTGGCCGCATGGGGCCTTATCTTGGTCGTGCTCCTGTCCGTCCCTTATACGATGGCCACGATAGAACAGCAGAAGAGCGCTGAGAACATCAGGATCGGCACTGCCGATGGCTCCATGGTCAATGGCACGGTGACCCCTTTCTATGGCAACGCGTCGACGGTCCACGTGTTCAGCATCGAGGTGACCAACAGCTCGTACACCGACGTGCGCGTCCTGGTGTATGACATTCGCACTTACTCGATGGACGTGAACGCGACCATGGAGCCATCGCAGAACGGAACGCTATTTACCTACAGCACCATGCTGAAGAACCAGACCAATTACGGATACCGGTTCGAGGCAAACACCAGTGAAGGGATGAAGGCCACGAGGACAGACAACTTCGGTCCGATGCACATGAACGATGCAGAGATGTACGGGTACTTGTTCCCCTTGATACTGGTGGTGGTGCTCATCGAGGTGGGGGTCCTTTACTTCCTCCTCCTGATAATGGGCTTCTGGATGGAGCGTACCAAAGTAAAAGTGGCCGAGGCTCAGAAACAGCGGCCTAATGTTACCCTGCCGCCAGGTAAGGGCGGGAAAGAGGAAAGGTT
>JAKIXL010000021.1:8981-12418 GCA_022709105.1 Thermoplasmatota archaeon
ACAGCGCCGATCGGTGCCCTCAGTGCGGGGAAAGGTTCGACGAGCCAAAGGACGAGACGAAGCGTCCGAAGAAGGACGAGTTCGTCTGCACCGAGTGCGGCGCGACCGTGGACGAGAACGCCTTGACGTGCTGGAACTGCGGGAAGGAGTTCGAGAACTGATGCCGTTGTCGGCACCCCGCGGTGAAACCTTATAAAACCCCTTAACTTTGAGGTTACGGGATGCCCTCTACTACCGCGCATAAGCTGGCCAAAGGCCAGAAGGAGATCTCGGTGTCCGAGTTCTTCGAGAAGAACCGTCAGATCCTGGGCTTCGACTCTCCGGTCAAATCGCTCATCATGGGCGTCAAGGAGGCGGTGGACAACGCCCTCGACGCCTGCGAGGAGGCCCAGATGTTACCTGAAATCGTGGTCAGGATCGACAAGATCGACCAGAAGGAGTACCGCGTCAGCGTGGAGGACAATGGTCCGGGGATCGTGTCCACCTCCATGCCCAACGTTTTCGGCCGGCTTCTGTACGGCTCGAGGTTCCATGCGGTCAGGCAGTCCCGGGGTCAGCAGGGCATCGGAATCTCCGCGACCATCATGTACGGTCAGATCACCACCGGCAAGGCGGCCACAGCCCGCTCGAAGGTGGAAGGGGCGGAAGCGGCCAAGGAGATCGACATCATTATAGACACAAAGAAGAACGCCCCCGTGCTGCTCAGGGAGGACTTCATACCTTGGAACGAGAAGGAGCATGGCACCCGGGTAGCGTTCTACATGAACGGACGCTATGTCACAGGCAAGCAGTCGGTGCTTGAATACCTGAGGCAAACGGCCATAGTGAACCCCCACGCCAGCATAACCTTTATCGACCCGGACGGCAGGCGGTACAACTTTGAGCGGGCGACCGAGCAGATGCCGCCTCTTTCCAAGGAGATAAAACCGCACCCGGACGGCATCGAACTCGGTACGCTAATGAACATGATCAAAGCCACCAAGGAGAAGACACTGGTCAAGTTCCTGCAGAACGATTTCAACCGGATCTCGGAAAGGGTGGCCAAGGAGATCTGCGCGGCTGCGGCGCTGCCCGAGAGCACAAGGCCCTCAAACCTTACCCTGGAATCGTCCAAACAGCTGCTGGAGGGCATGGGAAAGGTCAAGATCATGGCGCCGCAGGTGGACTGCCTGTCGCCCATCGGAGGGAACCTCATCCGCAAGGGCCTTAAGCATGTCCTGATGGACATCAAGCCGGAGTTCTACGCGCCGCCCATCAGCAGGGAGCCCAAGGTTCACACCGGCAACCCGTTCCTGATCGAGGTCGGCATCGTGTATGGCGGCGACATGCCCTCGGACCAGCCGGTCCAGATATTGAGGTTCGCCAACCGCGTGCCCCTGTTGTACCAACAGGGAGCTTGCGTGATAACTAAGGCCATCGAGAGCACCGACTGGAGGCGCTACGGCCTGGAGCAAAGAGGGGGCTCGGGGATACCGTTCGGCCCGGCCATCATCCTGGTGCATGTCGCCTCCACCAAGATACCTTTCACCTCCGAGGCCAAGGAGGCCATCGCCTCGGTCCCCGCGATCCAGGAGGAGATCGCCCTTGCGCTCAAGGCGTGTGGCCGCAGCCTGAAGACGCACCTGAACAAGAAGGAAAGGAAGACCAGGACGCGCTCCAAGTTCGAGATCGTCCAGATCATAATCCCGCTGATGGCCGAGAAGACCGCCAAGATCGTCGGCAAGCCCGTTCCGGACCTTAGGGGAACGCTCACGAAGATCATGAATGTGGTGTGGATCGATGATTCGGTAATTTATGAGAAGAAACGGCACCGGGTGAAGGTGCAGGTGTACAACTACACTCCCAAGCAACAGAGGTTCAAGGTGCACACCGTCCTGCCCAAGGGAGGCTTGGACCTGGCGTCGTGCAGCCTGAGGCCCTCGGAGATCAAGGATGACGAGAAGATCACCTGGGAGCTGCCTAAGATCGCCTCCACGGCCCTGTACGAGATCAGCTTCGAGCTGAAGGGCCTGGACCAGGACGCCTTCTCCGAGACCGAACTGTATGTCTCTGGCATCAACCCGGTGGACGTGATGGGCGCCGATCCGCTCCCCGGTGACTGGGACCTCGAAGGGGTGAACTTCACCGAGACCGAGGCGCCGGCAGCGGAGAAGGCCGAGGACGAGGAGGACGAGCCGGATTACGACGAGTCGGGAGAGGAGCTCAATGACGAATAATGAACGCAACACCGAGGCCATAAAGCGGCTCTATTCCATCTCCGAGTCCATCTATGAGCAGTTGGACAAGGGACAGATACCCAAGATGGTCCTGCCCTTGAGGACCAAGGCCAACATCAAGTTCGATGCGCGCACCAACGTGTGGAAGTACGGCAGCCTGAGGGGAGCCCGCAGTGCCAAGAAGGTCAAGGGGGCCATGATGCTCCTGCGCACCTCGTACATGCTGGAGCTCATCCAAGAGATGATCGAGACCAACAAGTCCTCGACGCTCAGGGAAGCCTACTACATCTCTGAGGGTTGGGGGAAAGCGAAGTTCCATTCCCAGGACGAGTCGAACTTGCTGACCGAGGACCTTGAGATCGTGACCCAGTGCCTGCGCGAGGATTTCAAGCTCCGTCCGGAGGAGAACGGGGCGAGCATCATCGGCGACATAAACATCGTGGAGACGGACCGCAAGGGCCGCAAGAAGGCGGTCAACTGCCGCGACGACGTGGGCGACTCCGGGTACGGGATACCGTACAACGTGGAGAAGGAGAAGATCGAGATCAAGAACACCTCGGCGAGGTTCGTGGTGGCGGTGGAGACGGGAGGCATGTTCGACCGGCTGGTGGAGAACGGCTTCGATGAGGACCAGAACGCCATCCTGGTGCACCTCAAGGGGCAGCCGGCCCGCTCCACCCGGAGGTTCATCCGGCGGCTCAACGACGAGCTGCGCCTGCCGGTCATCGTCTTCACCGACGGCGACCCCTGGTCGTTCCGCATCTATGCGTCGGTGGCATACGGGGCGATCAAGACCGCTCACCTGTCCGAGTACCTCGCTACGCCAACGGCGGAGTTCATCGGGATCACCGCCTCGGACATCGAGAACTACGATCTGCCGACTGACAAGCTGACGGACATGGACACCCGGGCGCTCAACGCAGAGCTCAAGGACCCGAGGTTCAATACCGCCTTTTGGAAGGGAGAGATAGATCTCATGCTGAAGCTCGGCCGGAAGTCGGAGCAGCAGGCGTTGGCGAAATACGGCCTGAACTTCGTCACCGACACCTACCTGCCGGACAAGCTCAACGAGCTGGGCCTCCTGAAGAAATGAGGTTGGCCGTCCTCTTTTTTCAATTTTCTCCCAACTCCATGATCAGGCATAGCCTCGGCCGAATGTGATGACCGGTCTCAATGCCCTTCCGGGCCGATCCGTTCACAGCACATTGTCCATCTATGAAG
>JAKIXL010000021.1:12468-15352 GCA_022709105.1 Thermoplasmatota archaeon
CCGCCACTGGAATGTTATTCTGCGGCCCTTTATGGCAAAGGAGGGTCCGTTGCTCCTGAACGTCGGGGGCGCTTTCGCTGACGAGCTTTTTGCCGTAAGCTGACCAGCGATATCATTGGGGTCCATGAAATGCGCGCTTTTTTCCTGAACCATCGGGAGGGGATCGAATCGTTGGGACCGGTACAGCGATCGCCTGCGGCCTACTTTCCCGCTTCCCTGATCCGGCCGAGCACGAAGTCCCGGTCCAACGTCGAAAGGAAGAACCCGAGCCTCGGCCCTTGTTTCTGGTCGCAGAAGATGCGGTAAAGCGTCTGGAACCCACCCCGGGCGCCGATGGCCGCACCCTTGGCGCAGCCGTACATGGCATCGTGGATCCTCTCGCCCTTCCATTCCACCCCTTCCATAGCCGCCAAGAGGTCGCGCAGGAAGGTCTTCTCCTGCTCCGTGAGCTCGCATGCAGGCATTGCCTCACACACCGCGAACTTGACCTCGTTGGGAGCGAAGGAGTCGAGCCAGTAGCGGACACAGTCGACCCTCTGCTTCAAGATGCCCATGTCCTCAGGGGAGACGGAGTCGTCGATGGCGCCCATGCGCCTGAGAACGGAGAGCACGCCGTCGAAGCCGTCGGTGATCTGCACCAGCGATACCAGGTGACGGTACGGTACCTGCAGTGGCAGCTTGGAGCGCGGACCTTCGGGCTGCGACAGCTCGTACCCGCGCAGCAGGTCCCTGTCCCTCTCCTCGCATCCCCCGCAGTAGTACATGTTCTCCACACGGTCGTACTCATCGACCATGTCCAATATGCCCAACCCGGCGTCGTAGTCGATGTGGCGGTTGGGGTTCACCCGGAGCACGATGTAGTTCATCACCGAGGCCGGGGTGATCCTAAGGGCATCAACGCCGGTGACCGAGGAGCCAGTGGACTTGTGCATCTGTCCCTTGCCCTTCAGCTGCACGAACTCGTAGGGAATGGGGTGCGGGGGATCTATTTCGAAGACCTCCCTGGCCATCCTCACCCCGGTATCATAGGACCCGCCGGCCGCGGCATGGTCTTTACCGAACGGCTCGCAGGTGACGCCGAAGACCTTCCACTTGGCGGCCCACTCCACCCGCCAGGGCATCTTGCCGTCCGCCCTCCTGATGTCCGCTCTGCCATGATGGCCGCAGGCGCAGGTGTACGACACGTACGGGAACTCGTACCCCTCGACCTTGGCGTGGGTGAGCCGCCCGCACTCGGAGCAGCGCGGCGAGTAAGGATAGAAGCCCTTGGGAACGTCCCGGCCGGAGACCTCCTTGAGGATCTGCGTTACAAGGTCCTTCTTTGTGATGGCCATGTCGATGACCTCGGCGAACTTGCCCTGCTCATATTGCTCGTGGGTCCACAGCACGTCGCAATGGATGCCAAGTTCCTTGATGGAGTCCAGGAACGGCTGGATGTAATGCTGGGCGTAGTTCTTGTGCTCACCGCAGGGACATGGAATGTATGCCAGCGCCCGTCCGACCTCGGCCTCAAAGCTCTCCGGCAGGAAGGGATACCGCTTGCGAAGGGGATCGAAGGAATCGACCAGATAGATCATGCGGACGTTCGCTCCCAGCTTGGCGACCGCCTTCCTTACTGCCTCAGCGGTTATGGCCTCCCTCAAAGTACCGACATGCAAGGTGCCGGATGGGGTGATGCCGGTATTGATGAGATGTATGCTGCCCTTTTGCAGCAGGGTATTGGCCTCTACGTCTGCCCAGTGCATGATATCGACCATTCGCGAAAACAAAGCACCATAATTAAACTATCTCGCCGTCGCCGCAACGAGATCAAGTCACGTTGAAATATCGAACGAGCTAGAGAAAATGGGATATGCATGAAGGGACCATAATAAGTATTTATGTCGACCTTGCCAATGATCAGGAACATCGCGGTCGAGAGAGCCAGGGAGCTTCAGGAACATTGTCCTGAGGCTCAGGTCACCCATGAGCTGTTGGAGGACCGCGCCATAATATCGGTCCGCCTTCACGACAGGATTTTGGAGACCGATTTCATCGAGTCACGCCGCTCGATATCGCATCCGCGAAGGAGCAATGAATACTACGACGTGCTGGCGCAGGGCATCAAGCTTGGGATCCTGGTGCCCCGCAGGGACGTGGAAGGAGAGAAGGTAAAAATGAAGAGAGTGAAAGGCCCGGACCGCCTTGTGGTCATCGGGTACGATGAGGAGTTCGGCTATCGTCCTGCGATCATCTAGGCCGTACCTCAAAATATTTAATATCCGGAGCGTTTCTGGAGGTTTGAGCATATGCCTCCGAAGAGCAAGAAGAACACGGGGTTCCAGTCTGCCGCCGGCCTTATCCGCTATTTTGACAACGAGGCCGAGAAAGGGCCGGTGCTGAAGCCCTGGTA
The DNA here is from genome assembly GCA_022709105.1 of Thermoplasmatota archaeon. GTDB lineage: Archaea > Thermoplasmatota > Thermoplasmata > Methanomassiliicoccales > Methanomassiliicoccaceae > UBA6. The sequence goes on from JAKIXL010000021.1 coordinate 14,861, forward strand.
CGTCGTTGGCGGGATCGTCGCCATCGTGGTCATAGTATCCCTGGCCAAGGTCATCTGGCCGATGTGATCGCTCCACCGTCCCAGCGGCCCAAGCCCTTTGCCTATAAACCGAATTATCTGCAGTTCATGCTTGCAGGCCGGCCGGTCCACGGTCAGCTACCGGCTTGGAAATCATTAAATCGGAGGTTCATATGACCATGTGGAAAGAACTGCCGGTAGGGAGAGATCCACCTAACATCATCAACGTCATAGTGGAGACCCCGAAGGGCAGCAAGAACAAATATGAAGTGTCCAAAGACTATGACGCGATCGTGCTGGACAGGGTCCTGCACTCCAGCGTGGTGTTCCCACTCGAGTATGGAATGGTCCCTCGGACCTTCTATGAGGACGGTGACGCCATTGACGCCATGGTCGTAATGTCGGAGCCCACTTTCACTGGGTGCATCGTGGAGGCCCGGCCCATAGGGGTCCTGCGCATGAGGGACGAAAAGG
>JAKIXL010000220.1 GCA_022709105.1 Thermoplasmatota archaeon
AGAACGCCGAGGCGTACTTGGCGGCATAGGACATTATGGCCACGTTCTGGAAGCCGGCCTTGTCCAAGGCCTCCCTTATCGCCCGCACCTGTCCGTCCATCATGCCCGACGGCGCTATGATGTCCGCGCCGGCCTCGGCCTGGCTGACGGCGGTGAGCCCGTACAGTTCCAATGTGGGATCGTTGTCCACGATATCGCCTTGAAGGACCCCGCAGTGCCCGTGGTCGGTGTACTCGCACAGGCATAGATCGGCGATTATCGTAAGGTGGGTCGCTGATGCTATCTCGCGCATCGCTCTCTGGGCGATCCCGTCCCTGGCCCACGCTCCGCTCCCCTTCGCATCCTTTGCCTTGGGCACGCCGAACACCAGCACCGCGGGGACCCCCAGGCCCTCGACCTCCTCCGCTTCCCTGGCAATGCCGCTCAGGGGATGAGCGCTTACACCCGGCATGGACCCAATCCCCTTGGGAGTGCCCAGGCCCTCGTTCACGAAAAGCGGATAGATAAGGTCCCCGCACGACAGGTCGTTCTCTCTCACCATATCCCTCAGGGCAGCTGTTGCCCTCAGTCTTCTCCCCCTATTTGCTGGATACATCGAGCGCACCCTCCAGTCTGAATATCTCCTGCATGATCTCGATGATGTCGATCTCACCCTCCCGGCACGCGTCCTTCAGCACCTTGGTAGGATCGGCCAGGAAGCGTTTCATCATTGCCTGCGCGAGGTCCCTGAGGACCTCCTCGGCCGGCTCGCTGCCGGAAGCGAGGCGGTTCAAGGCCTTCTGTACCTCCCGTTCCCTGATCTCCGAGTATTTTCCGTATAGGCGCGCCAAGATCTCGTCCGCTTTCATCTCCTTGATGCGCTTGCCCAGTGAGCTCAGCTCCGAGGCGATTATGGCCTCGGCGTTGCGGATCTCCGCCCGGCGCCTCAGGAGGTTCTCCTCCGCCTTCCCGCGCAGGCCGTCTATATCGAACAGTTCCACTCCGGGAACGCCAGAGACCTGGGGCTCGACATTACGCGGGAAGCTGACGTCGATGACCATAATCTTGGAGTTCCCCTTTCGCCCTTTCATCGCCTTCTCCATATGGTCCTTGGTGAGGATCATGTGAGTGGCCGAGGTCGCCACCAGAACCACGTCGGCCTGGGATATGAACTCGATGAAGTTGTCGAACCTTACAGCTTTCCCGTGAAGGACCCATGCCAGCTCCACCGCCCTTGCATAGGTGCGGTTTGAGACGAAGATCGCCTTTGGCTCCTTCCCTACCAGGTGCTTAGCTATGAGGGTGGCCATCTCCCCGGCCCCGACGACCAGGATGTTCTTTCCCGCAAGCGTCCCCAATTTCTCCTCGGCCAGCTCGACCGCTGCGGAGCCAACGGAAACGCAGCCCTTGTTGACCCTGGTCTCGCTGCGTACCTTCTTGCCGGTGGAGATCGCCTTCCGGAACACTATCGAGAGCATCGGCCCCACCGTGCCCTCCTTCTCGGCATGTTCGAACGCCTCCTTCACTTGAGACTGTATCTGGTCCTCCCCGATGATCATGGACTCCAGGCCACTTGCCACCCTGAGGATGTGTTTCACCGAGTCCCTGTTAGCCAGGTACTGCACCAGGCTCTGGTCCGCGTCGAAGGGGACCAACCCGTTGATGAGATCCTCAAGAGCCTTCCTGGTCCTCACCGGCTCGCTGGTCGCCAAGTAGATCTCCACCCGGTTGCAGGTCCGAAGGGCGACGCATTCGGTGGCCCCGGGCAGGCCGATCGCCGACCTCAGGAGCCTTGATGGGTCCAGTTCGGCCAGTTTTTCGATGTCCGACATCAGCGCCTGTTTGTGGGTGATGTGAGCGCTCAGGATAGAGTCCATCATCCCACCAACTTCTGCATGGCCAGTTCGCGGGCCCGCGGGAGATCGTTCTCCAAGGCGCTCCACACATCACGGTCCTCGAGCACCTGCCAGAGCTTCTTCTCCCTCTCCATCTGAGAAGGTATGCTGCGTTTGGCGGCCTCCCGCAGCTCCTCCTGCAAGGACACCATGAGGTCGTATTTCCGTCCAAGGAACCTGTCCAGCTCCAGGCGGAGGTATTTGGACATGCCTGGGCTTCGCCCCTCTGTGGAGATCGCCACCTTATAATTATCACGCTCCACCAATGATGGGATTAGGAACGTAGACACGCCGTCAGCGCGGTTGCAGTACTTGCCTTGGACGGCCGCCTCCGCGGCGATGGCATCGTTCAGGTCCCGATCGTTGGTCGCAGCGATAACAAGGTCTGCCCAACCGATGGTGTGAACAAGATGTTCATTTATCTCTCCCTCTACTAGCTGAACCTGGGGGAGGAAACCGTCCACGAACTTTTTGGAGATCACCTTGACCTCGGCCTCTCCCGCCAGGTAGTTCGCCTTCCTCCTGCCCACTGCGCCCCCTCCGAAGACAGCCGCCTTCCGAGCATGCAGATCTAACCATATCGGCAGCATTTGATCCCCTTGTCACGACCGTATTTCAGCTCGGTAATAAGATAATGCCCTTATTTATTTGGATGCAACATCCAACTTATGAGGGGAAGAGATCCGTTCGGAAGCTTTCTTTGAATTTAAAAAGGCCGCGAGAACTGATGGGGCCGGGGTCGGATGGCGTATG
>JAKIXL010000221.1:0-231 GCA_022709105.1 Thermoplasmatota archaeon
GCTGCAGGCCTCTGCTCTCCTTGTAGAAGGATAGGCTATCTCCGAGGATCGTACTAAGCTTGACCTTCTCAGAGCCATAGTTCTCAGGAAGGCGGGTCCATACCAGGACCGTGCATATGAGGGCAATGATCGTCGCTCCGACGAACGGCATATTGAGCGAATAGGTCACAAGCAGCGATGCCATCGCCCCGCCGACAATGCCCATGGTATATGAAACGATCATCATGGCGG
>JAKIXL010000221.1:259-2612 GCA_022709105.1 Thermoplasmatota archaeon
CCTCCCCTCCTTGCCGAGCTGATCGATCACCCAGGCCTCATTTGAGCCATTAAGAAGGGCCCAGCCGAGGGCCCAGAACGCCTCGGCGACGAGGAAGGCGCTGAAGGTTCGGTTCATGGCATAGATGAGCATCGATACGCTCATGATCGCGGCGCCGATAGCGAACCCTCTTCGGCGCCCGAAACGGTCAGCAATGTTCCCCATCGGAAGGCCGAGGAGAGCGCACAGGACAAGGTTGACCGCATAGACGATGCTCATCTCGAAGTAGGTGAGCCCGCTGACCTGGAGATAGATGATGAAGTAGGCCTGGAAGACATAAGTCGATAGGTTCGCCAGACCCATGGACAGAATGTACTGCCGCGACGTGCGGCCCAACATGCGATAGGAAAATGGCAAAGGGCCACCTTCATCGAGCTTGCCGGTGGCCCCTAAGTTCGATCAGCTCAACGGGGCGTCCGCGGGGGCAGGCACGGAGAAAGCGACGTTCCCGGAGATCTTTTGGATCTTCACCTTGAGCCTCGTGCCTTTGGCCGCGCCAGGAACATAGATGATGTACTTGTCCAGCTTGGCTACCCCATCGCCCTTGCGGTCTACGTCCTCGACCATCACCTCATAGATGCCGCCTTCTCTTATGCCCTCCTTTTCCGCCACGCGGGTGGTCTTCCGGACGTTTACCGGGCGGTGCGCTCCGCAGGCCTCGCACTCGAGGACCAGCACCCGGCCTTCCTTGTTGATCCGGGTGTCAGGCTTGCCGCACTCCGAGCACAGTACGAAAGTCTCGGTGTAGTTCATGATGCGGTCATTGATCTGGGCGGGCGTCAGCTTGGCCTTTAAGACCAATCTCTGCCCCTCGATCTGTCCAGGAGTACCGAGCTCGCGCAACAGATAATGCATAAGGTGGTCGGGGTCCCGGCGCAGGGCATCGATGATCTGCCCGAAGTTGCGTATCACGGTGATCTTCCCTTCAAGAAAAATGTCCGGCTCAGGCACTGTGAACCTCTCGTGCTTCTCGATGGTCTCCGGAAGCTTCTCCTTCGCGCGACCGAGCAATGATAGATAATCGTCATCGGGCATGTGACCGTTCCCTCTCAAGTTGCTCCGCCGATATAAACCTAGCTATATGCTGGCGAGCAGCATCAGAGCTCTATCGTCCGGCAAGCCTTTTTAACCCGAACCGCGTTGATTACAGGCTATGTACAATGATCCTCAGACCAGGACGCTGAAGGAGCTGGCCGAGGAGAGGGGCGCGGACCTCTTCGGCGTCGCTCCGGCGGAAGGATTCTTAGATAAGATCTACACCGGAGGGATGCCGCAGGATATCATGGGCGATTGCCGATCGGTAGTGGTGATCGGGGTCGCCCTGCTGCAGGGCTCCATAGAGCCGCTCCCCAAGGGAAGGGCAGAGTATACCAACTCCTTGATGGCAGCTACTGTACGGTTAAGGTCAATCAGCTACGAGGTCTCCAGACTGCTTGAGAAACAGGGCAACCAAGCGACCATAGTCCCAGCGGAAGGGAGCGAGTTCGGCTACTGGTACGCCGACCGCAGGACCCTTAGGGCAGGGATGTCCCTGAGATACGCGGCGTACCTCGCCGGTCTCGGTCAATATGGCTTGAGCCAGAACCTGATCACCGATGAGTACGGACCAAGGGTCAGGTTCATGGGCATCATCACCGACGCGGAACTTATGCCCACAGGCGAGAAAAGAGCGCTCCTGAGCGAGAAGTGCAAGGACTGCCTGAAATGCGTCGAGGCCTGCCCGGTAGGCGCCCTCTCGCCCTCCGGAGAGATGGCCAGGGAGAAGTGCAAGGAATACATGTTCACCGAGCTGAGCGGCCTGCGCTGTGGGATGTGCCTTAAGGCATGCCCGGTAAAACATCCTCTCGGCCGAGAGAGCGGTCCTTCCAAGGCATAGGGCCGATCAGGAGCAAGGCGGATCGGGCCGGGTCAGCTCAGAGGACTTGTCGTTCGACCCTCCTAGCCTTATGCACAAGGGCCGCCTTTATCAACCCTAGGTGCAGCGGGGACGGCCTCTTCGGTCGGGACTTGAACTCAGGATGGAACTGGCATGCCACGAAGAACAGGTGGTCCTTGAGTTCCCCGATCTCCATCTTTACGCCGTCCTCAGAACGGCCAGTGAACTCCCACCCGGCGCTTTCCAGCCGTTCGATGTAATCTGGGTTGACCTCATAGCGATGGCGGTGTCTTTCGAAGATCTCGGTGCTCTGATAGAGCTTGGCAGACCTGGAGCCTTCCTTGACAAGGACCTTCTGTGAGCCTAGCCTCATGGTACCTCCCATGTCTTTCACCCCTCGTTGCTCAGGGAGTAGATCAACGACAGGGTACTTGGTAT
>JAKIXL010000222.1 GCA_022709105.1 Thermoplasmatota archaeon
CATCCGCCCGAGGCCTCCGGGGGCAGGGAGCGCACCCTGCTCTCCTGCACGATCCCCTTGATCGTGCGGGAAGCGGTGGTTCTCTCGGGGAACACCCACTCCAGGCTGAGGTCCGTGCCTGCGATGTAGTCCACGATCTCCCTCCGCTCGTGGCTCCGGAGACCCGCCAGCCGGGCGTCCATAACGTGGATGTGATATCCCCTCCCGCCAGAGAACACGATCCTCAGGTGGGACGCGTCGAATCCGAGGTCGCCGAGCAGGAAATCGTCGATCAGCCGCAACAGCTCGACCTTGATGCGAGCGAGCATGTCCCGGTAGGACATCGAGTCCGCGCCCTTGACATGGTCGGCGTCCAGGTCGAATATGAGGTCCGCTCCCAGCCACCGCTTCTCGTCCATCGTGGGTGCGCCCGGGAACTGGTAGTACGCGGACGAGTAGTAAGCGTGGGACGGGACCTGGCCCTGAAGGTAGGAGTGCAGCTCCCCTGGCTCCTCGAACCCGATGTGCCGCTGCACGAAGTCCCGGTCGAAGAACATGAAGCCAAACTCCCTCCGGTCCATCCTCTCCGGCGGCCTGGGCGGCCGGCTCGAGTAGTACCTGTGGAACCATCCCATCATGAACTCCCGGTCCGGGTCCATCGTCGACAGGAACGGCTTGGCGCTATTTGTAACCGCCAGCCAAGCTCGCAAAGCTCTAATACCTCACGCTGGAGAACTGTCCAACATGATGATGCAGATAGCGCTGGAGCACTTGTCCGGCGGCCCTCCTCCTTCGGCCGTGGACAGGAAGGTCCAGGGGATAGGCCTCATCCGGCACGGAGCGCTCTACACGATCGAGGCGGGAACGGAGGAGGAGATGCGCTCCAAGATAGACCTGCTGCACGAGGCCCTGCGGGGCAGCGGGGTCCGCTATAAAATCGTCGCCAGCGAGGTGCCGTCCAGCACCACCATGGGCCTAGAGGACCTCGAAGGGCGGATGGAGGAGATAAGCTCCCAGCTGAAGCAGGGATATAGGAGCTATGACGCGCTCCAGAGCGCCATGGACATCGGCGAGATGGAGCTCGATTCAGTGCTGCAGGAGATGGTCGACCGGGGCCTGATCACCGCCCACCGCGGGGAGGAGGGCATGGGCTACCGTCTCGCCGGCCCGACGCTGCGCGCGATGGCCCGATGACCTCCCGGCCGGTCACCAGCCGTGCCGCCGGGACCGCCTGCGCCCAGGTCCCGACGGGCACGGCGGCGGATAGCCAGGCGCGGCGGGGGATAGGACATCCAGGGGAACGAGGACGGACTCCGGCCGGGTGAGGCCGAAGGCCCGCACCGGAACGAGCGGAGGGGCGTCCGGAGCGAAAGCCTTCGTGCCCAGCCTCCGCTCCCCGCCTCTCACCGGGCCGGTCCACCGATCTCTCCGCGCTCTTGTCGCTCTCCCCGACATGGTCGGAAGCCACCGGGCCCGCTCCTTGGCCATGGCCATGGCGCGCGGTTCACGGCCTCCGCTGTTCACAGCCGTCAGGGGGCCTGAGAGCCGCTTCGACAAGCCTAAATACAGCATCACGAATCGATAGGGTCCGTCAGGTGATATAGATGGGAGCCGTTTCCGCTAACCTCCGGGTGCTCATGATGTTCAGCTTGCTCACGGTCATCTTCGTCGCCGTGGGCTGGGCCGTGGGCACCTACTTCATGGGCAACTGGATCACCGGAGCGCTGGTGTTCCTGGTGATAGCCGCAGCTTTGAACTTCGTGTCGTACTTCTTCTCCTCCAAGATCGTCCTGGCGTCTTACCGGGCGCGCGTGGTGAACGAGGCCGAGGCCCCGAGGCTGTACCGCATCGTCCGGCAGGTGGCAGGCATGGCCGGCATGCCCATGCCGCAGGTGGCCATCGTTCCGTCAATGAACCCCAACGCCTTCGCCACCGGCCGCAACCCGACCCATGCCACCGTGGCGGCCACCGAGGGCATCATGCAGCTGCTCAACGATGACGAGCTGACCGGCGTGCTGGCGCACGAGATGGCCCATGTGAGGAACCGGGACATGTTGGTGATGACCGTCGCGGCCACTCTGGCCGGGGCAGTGTCCTTCGCCGCCCGCTCCTTCCTTTGGGGCAGCATGTTCGGCGGGGGGAACCGCGACAACGGGAACTTCATAATAGCCATCATCGTCGCCATAACCGCGCCGATCGCCGCCATGCTGGTGCAGCTGGCGGTGTCCCGCAGCCGCGAGTACCTCGCGGACCGCGAGGGGGCGATGATGATCGGGCGGCCGATGGCGCTGGCGGACGCGCTGCGGAAGCTGGAGACGGGCAACAAGGCCCGCCCCATGAACATGGGGAACCCCACCTCGGCGTCGCTGTTCATCGTGAACCCCTTCCGGGGCGGCGGCCTGGTGACGCTGTTCTCCACCCACCCTCCCATGAGCGAGCGCATCCGCAGGCTCGAGGAGCTCGCCGGCGGCCTCCGCCGGTGACCTCTCTACCCTACCACAAGGTCGTCCAGGAGGTTCGTCCTCCTCAGGAAGCGGTACGCCTTGTCGAGGTTGTACACCTCCGGGAGGGAGTGGTGCGCGTCCGTCCCCACGGACACCAGCACCTTGCCGTGGAACTCCCGG
>JAKIXL010000223.1:0-277 GCA_022709105.1 Thermoplasmatota archaeon
CCGGATGCACGAATGGGATATCGCCTCTGTGCCGACCTGGGGATTCTTGAACGGCTTCGTCCTGAACGTCCCTGGGAACGCGAGTGTCACGGTCGAGTACAGGCCTCAGGCCTGGCTTTATGCTAGCGGAGGGCTCTCCATCGTGGGGACAGTCGTACTGGTGACCGCGCTGACCGTGCATGGCCGGAGGCTAAGGAAATTGAGGACGTGATGCAGATACCGGCCACCATTCTCATTGTCCCTTCCATGGTCATAGGCGGTACGGTCCGTTCGAGCG
>JAKIXL010000223.1:287-2600 GCA_022709105.1 Thermoplasmatota archaeon
CCATACGAAGCACATCAGCGCAGGGACGGACATGATCGCTGCTGAGGCCAGGGATATCGCCCCCCCAAGAACGTAGAGGCGATCGGGAGAGTAGGTAATGATCAGGCTGGCGTTGCCGTCGATGCCGATCATGAACCCGTTCTCCGCAGTATTCACTGGAACGGAGTAGATCGATGTGCTGCCCGAGGTGAGCGTCCATCCGCTATCGAAGGCATGAGAGAACACCAGGAGCGTTGACCTTCCGACGGCCACGTCCAGATAATAGGTCGACGTGCCCTTCCTGGTGACATCCATGGTCTGCTCGCCGACCTCAGAGAAACCGTCTAGGCTGGCAATGTCACTGCCAGCATTGGCGGAGAACATGATGATCTCCCCTGCAACATATGACGGACCTGTTGAGAATAATGCGATCCTGTGCCTGCCAGTTCCAAGATCGACGGACAAATACCTGTCCGCTCCGTCCATCTCACCGTTGAGCACGCCGTCGATGTACAGCGAGGACGAGGTCGAGGAGTTCGCATAGATGCGGTAATGGCCTGCGCGGTGGACCTCGATCTCCTTTTTGGCCACGAGGTACTGGTCAGTGGGGCCGAGGAACGGATCGTCATTGAGGGCGATGCTAACGCTCTCTGCCGGCACTTTCAGCACATAGACCAAGGCCTTGTCCTCCAGCTGAGAGCTATAATGAGATAGTCTCTCGGCATACTCGTCCTCGCCGATCAAAGAGATTATGTTCACCGCGTTCGTCCCATCGATGTTGCGGACCGTGACCCCATGCTCCCCCGCAGCGAGATCGAGCGTGCCTAGGAAGGTCCAGCTCATCGTGGTGTCATCGCTCCTGGTCTCAATGATGTGCGTGGTCCCGTCAACGGTCAAGGTCATGTTGCCGCCCAATGGGCTGTCCAGGGTACGCACGTACATACGATATCGTCCACTATCGCCCACCTTGACCTTCCCGTCAAGCTGAGGGGGTCTCAGAAGCTCGGTGGCGTTGTAGAATGAGACGTGGTTGACCCAGAATGTGTTCGGCAACGGCATGGTGGTGTCCGACCCGTGCCAGATCTGTAGACTGATGTATTTTACATCAGTATTGTTAGCCTTGTAGCTGAGACGGACGGGGGTGCGGTCGATCTCGCCGCTCCCCAGGCCGTAGTACGACCTTACCGAAGTGATGTTCCCATCCTGGTCGTGCTCTGCGATCTTGAAATGAATATCGAACCCGCTGTGGGACCGGATCTCGGTCGTGACGATATACGTTTGGCCGTAGCTCACCTCTACCATTGGACTGCGCACGGTCTTCCATCCAGGGGTCGAGTTCAACAGCTTCACCCGCATGCTGTCGCCATCCCAACTGAGCACCTGTTTAGCATCGAACTGCTCTGGATAGTTGTTCCCCACAAATTCCTGCACGGCCCCTCGATCGGAGAGATCAAAGTCCTCGACCAAGGCACTGTCGGGCAAGGGCATGTCCTTGGGGATGGTCAGGTTCTTGTCGACGAACGCGATGCCCATGCCAAAGTCAAGGTTCCAGTTCTCCAGGCCCAAAGAGCCAAGCAGGCCGATCCACTCATAGGAACCGGTGATGTGCGTTCCCACAGCCGAAGGGGCGTAGATGGTTTGGAACTGCCAGGCATCATCATTGCAGTAGGGCACGTAAAGGTAGGGGGAGCTTATCGTCGAGTCCGCCGACATCAGGTCGTATGGGTATCCTGGGCCCATGATCACATAGGGCGTTCTATCGAACACCTCGCTCAGACCCATGAGGGCTTGATCCGTCTGAATCCAGTCCTCCCATGCGATCCGGCTGGCGCCGCTGTCGATGCCGTCAAAGTTGACCGCCGGATCGGAGAACCTGAACAAGCTGCTGACTTGCTCATTTTCAAATACCAGCAGCTGCTCCCCCTCGTACTTGATGGGCAGGTCGGTCTGGTTCCTAAGGGCGTTCTCTAGAGCTTTATTTGTGTAAGCGGTCTTGTCAATCATCACATACCTTGCTCCCAGAGGGGCGAGGTGGTGACCCATATGGGTGAGGTTCCCTCGTTCGAGCAGGGTCATGATATAGTGCAGGTATGGGGAGTCCGTCAGACCGGGGGCCGAAAACCCTGTGTACGGGTTGCTTGGAAGATAGAGTATCTTGAAAGAGCTGTCCCCACCAATATCGGCCTGTATCAGATCGTACGCCTCTCGATAGTCGCCGCTAAGGTCGGTCGGAGATATCAGCCCCCCGAAGTTCCCAGCGAGCATGGGCCAGGTCGCGAACAGGCTCGAGGCGGCCAGTATCGCCACCAGAACGATCGAGGCATATTTGGAGAT
>JAKIXL010000224.1 GCA_022709105.1 Thermoplasmatota archaeon
GACATGTGCACCTCCCGCCGGGGGGTCTTCGCCTGCGGGGACGCAGTTGCCTATAAGGGCAAGTACAAGCAGATCGTGGTTGCCTGCGGAGAAGCGGCCATAGCCTCCAACAGCGCCTACAAGTTCATTAAGGAGCCGTACTGGGCCAAGCCTGCCCCTCATAATTGAGTCCCTGGGCCCGCTGCCCTGGCCGATCACCATCTAAGAAGGCCCATCCAGCGTTCCTTCTTGTCCGCGCTCGAGGTGTCGGTGGATGGTCGAGGACGAGGAGGCCTGTCGGCCGCACAGTTGCCTGTGGCCGCTCCGACCCTCTCAGGCCCTTTTCCCGTCCCCTCGCCCCGAACGCACGATCGATGTATGCAGTGGGAGCCGTCCCTCGATGAGAGAGACCATGTCCTTATAGGCATGGACAGGAAGGTCCAGTTCACCTGCGGGATGGATGGTCAGGCATGATATCCATGGATCCTCCACCTGAGGTAAGATATGGCGACCAGCACCAGTCCTATGGAGAAGCCCAGGCCGATGCCGTTCGCCACGGGACCGAAGCGTGACTCGAAAAGCTCCCCGAAGGAGGCGAACATATTGAAGGTGGAGTGCATGACGATGGCGGCCACGAGGTACGGCCACCAGTGGTCGGCGTACGACTTGGCCCTGGCCACTCCGTAGCCGGAGATGGAGGTGGCGGAAGCATGCATCAACAAAGAGGAGATGCTGCGCACAACCGCGAGAGAGACGAACGCTGCGAAGCCGCTTGTGAACAGGGCCGTGCCCTCATAAAGAAAGTTCTCGGTCGCCGCGAAGCCCAGTCCGCAGGAGGCCCCGAATACCAATCCATTGCGCGGCCTCCATATGTACCGGGAGAACCGCATCACGATCATGGTCTTGACGAACTCTTCTATTATGGGGGCGATCACGATGATGATTATGAAGGTGATGAGGTTGGGGTAACGGACAAAGAGGTCGTACTCCCTGACCAGCGATGAGTTGAGGATGCCCGCGGCCGCGACCTCCAGCACGGTTGCGGCGATCACGGCGATGACCGCCCCGCCCAGGAAGGTCAGGATCAGGTCGTCCCACCTCTCCTTCCTGCCCCTCTCCCCCCACCGGATCCATACCAGGGCCAGGAAGGCCGGGATGTAAGCTGCCGAGAGAAGAACGACGACCGACATAAGGTAGTCTGGCAGCATCCTTGGAGTGTAGCGGGAACGGAGTTATAAATCCCACCGGTGGTTGGATTTGATAAAATCAGGGAAGGGTGGAGCAGAGCTCCAATTGGGTCGAGACCAGTTGTTTACTCGTCCACGGTTATGGCGTTGTTCGGGCACTCGTCCACGCAGGCGCCGCAGTCCACGCAGTCCTTCTCGTTGACCACTGCGATATCGGTGACCTTAATGGCCGACTGAGGGCATACGTCCTCACAAGCTCCGCATCCAACACACTCGTCAGCGTTGATCTTTGCAACCAAGTCTAACACCTCAGATGATTTGTTCCACTCAATCTTATGGTTCTATAAAAAGTATTCCCCGGACCGCTTATGCCTGATGCAAAGGATTTGGACCGGTCGTGAGCTGGGCCCTGCCTGCCAGATGCCGCCAAAATGCTCATCCGCGCTGCACCATCACAATGCCGCGCTCCGGCATCCTGCGATGGTCGGGCGCGAAATCATTGAAATAGGCCCATCCTGTTCTGGTGCCAATGAGGTACGTGTCCGGGAAGATCCTTACAGAGGAGGGCTTCCAGGATGGTCATGTCGGTTTCGAGGACGGCATCGTCAAGGAGGTAGGCAGGGGGAGGGCCAAGACCAGCGAGGCTGAGGGGATCATAGTGCCCACCTTCGTCAACGCTCACACCCACATCGCCGATTTCGTCGTGCCGGTGGACCTCTCCCTTTCATTGGCCGAGGTGGTGGCACCCCCGGACGGCCTTAAGTACAGGGTGCTATCGTCCACTCCTGAGCAGGTTCAGAGGGAAGCGATAGCGTACATGTCCGAGCTGATGTTCCGGCGGGGCACGTCCGCCTTCGCCGACTTCCGTGAGGGCGGGGTGAAGGGCGCGAGCCTCATGTCCTCAGCGCGGTGGGCATGCCCCTGCATCCTAGGAAAGCCTCAAGCCCCGGCCTTCGACCGCGAGGAGATCGATGAACTGCTGAAGATCACCGATGGGGTTGGCCCGTCATGCGTATCGGACTGGGACTATGAGGAGCTTCGCTCCCTATCCTCGTACGTTCGGTCGAAGGGCAAGACCTTCGCCCTCCATAGCTCAGAGAGGATCAGGGAGGATCTGGACAAGGTTCTCGATCTAAGGCCTTCGTACCTCATTCACATGACCCAGGCGACCGATGGTCCCGCCCCTCGCGAGGATGGTCAGGGCCGGGGTGACGGTGGCCTTGGGCACCGATAACGCAATGATATCGATGCCTGACCTTTTCGTGGAGATGGAGTTCGCGGCGAGGGTCCTCCGTCAGCAGGGCATGGGGCGGCTGGATTGCGTTTTGCCCATGGTGTTCAGCAATGGGCGAAAAATTATAAATCGGGGCCAACTGATAGAGTTTGAACCAGATACGGAATGTGACCTTATGGTCGTTCGTTCCAAGCATGGG
>JAKIXL010000225.1 GCA_022709105.1 Thermoplasmatota archaeon
GCGCCCCCGAGAGGGCAGGCCGCGCAGCCCACCGAGGCGCAGGGCCCGGTGAGGACCGCCGCCACCGGCGCGGTGGAGGAGGCCAGGGCGAAGGTGCCGACCGACCTGATCCGTCCAAGGAGGTCCTTCACGGCCCCGGTGATCTTGACCCCGGTGCGGCCGAAGCCTCCCTGATAGGCCTTGAACGAGCAGTTATGGACGCACTCCCCGCAGCTTATGCACAGCGAGTGCTCGACCCTTCGGTCGAGGCCGATGGCCCACATCGGGCAGCTGACCTCGCACCGCCGGCACCGCCGGCACTTGTCCTCGTGGAACTGGACATGGTACAGGCCGAGCCTTGAGCCCAGCGCGTGGGACAGCCCGGACAGCGCTCCCAGCGGGCAGAAGAACAGGCACCAGCCCCGTCCTCCGACCATCATGATGCCCCCGAGCACCAGCCAGGCGAAGAGGGTGAGCAGCAGGCCGGTGTTCCAGAAGTTGGCCGGCAGCGCTCCGCCGAACAGCCCCAGTGACATGTACTCCGTGATGGAGGAGGAGCAGTACCTTCCGAGGTCGACCCCGTAGGAGCACTCTGCCACCCGTCCGCCGGCCGCCAGGCCCATTAGGATGAAACCGGCCAGGAAGCCGTAGCGGAGGCTTGCCGTCACCCTTGTGTCCCTTATCCGCATCCTGTATCTTGACGGAAGGGGGGTGATCCGGCTCACCAGCTCGCTCATCGCGCCGACCGGGCACAGGCGGCCGCAGAACAGCGGGCCGAACAACAGCGCAACTGCCAGCGCGCCTATCACGAAGGCGGCGGCGATGGGGCCGACCGAGGCGGCCGAGCCTCCAATGAGCCAATCAAGGGGCAGGCGGTAGCAGATGGAGTGAATGGAAGCGTTCCCCGAAGAGCCGGTCAGCGAGTAGGCGAACCAGGTGAACACCGTGAACGGCGCCACGAACAGGAAGAACCCGATGACGAGCCCGATGTACCGTTCCGCGTTCCTCCGCACGACCTTGGGGAGCTTCGATGGAAGCGCTCTGAGATGTGTGATGTCGATACCTTTACCGCGGGGCGGCAAGCGCAGCCCGGCGGGCAACTTTGTCTTTGGCAACTTCAACGCCATTTCTTACTGCTCCTGAGCCCGCGGGTGCCCACTACCAACATGCATCCTATCAGGGCGAGGAAGACCATGTCGGCGGGCATCCAATCGGACTGTTGGACCGGCAAGATGAGCGCCCCGTGATTGTTCACGGTGAAGTTGGACTCCCTGGTGATGACCTCACCATCGCTCGAGGTCGCGATGACCTGTATCTTGTGGGCCCCATCGGTCAGATCGTTCGTATCGATCAAATAGCTTAACGGGCTCCCGTCGCCGGTGGAGACCAGCTTGCCGTCTATCAGAAGCTGGGTGGAGGTGATGTTCTTCCCCTCCACCATGGCGCCCACGGTCACGTTCCCGGTCAGGGTCGAACCGTTCGCCGGCGACTCGATGGCCACCAGGGAGGAACCGTCCCCGGACCTTACCGTAAACGCGATCCCCGCGCTGTAGTCCTTATAGTATCCTATCCCGTTGACGCTGTTCTCCATCCTTGCGTACAAGGTGTATGCGCCGGGATTGGCAGGGGCCTGAAGGGTCCAGGTGAATGTGGCGCTCCCGCTATAGGAGGGCACCTCGTTGTAATTGACGGCGGAGCCGACGGAATCGGACACGATCTTCCACCCGTTCTCGGTGGGCATGGTCCTGCTCCCGCTCAGTTTGGAAATTATCATGACGCCTAGCGGCTTGTTCACGGTCTCGCCGCCGGCAACGGTCACCGTCACGGTGACCCTCTCTCCGGGCTGGAGGACCTTGGAGGACGCTGACATGGTCACCGTGGCCGAGCTCACCGTTCCATGACAACTGCAATCGCCTGCCTGGTAGTTGCTGTTCCCTCCCCCTCCGGCCCAGCCAGAGACAGGGGCTATGAGCAACCCCAACAACAATGCCGTGGCGGCCACCATTATAATGAGCGGTCGTCTGCTCAAAGCAAATCTCAACTTGGAGAAGTCAAGTGGTATTAACCTTTTTTGCGTTATTATCGGAATCGATTTCAGGCCTTCGCCCCCGCATGGAGCGCCAGTGACGCTGGCCAGCGGACCGCCGGTCGGTCAGAGCATGCGTTCTACGCCCCTGGCATTATCTATGACGATAATCACGCAATCCTGTCAGGGCAGGGAGGCCCCGCCGGGCCCGGACA
Organism: Thermoplasmatota archaeon; assembly: GCA_022709105.1. Taxonomy (GTDB): domain Archaea; phylum Thermoplasmatota; class Thermoplasmata; order Methanomassiliicoccales; family Methanomassiliicoccaceae; genus UBA6. Next base: position 2,221 of record JAKIXL010000225.1, read on the forward strand.
AGGCCCCATTGAGATTCCAATGATGAGGAAGGAAGTTCACCTAGGAATCAATACTTAACGGTCCTAACCCCGGGAATCTTGAAATATCATTAAGGTCAGTCATCGACCATGGACGGGAGCCTTGAGTCCCGAACGGGCAGGGCCGGGACAGGCCGCTCCTTGCTGGCCGCCCTTATATGCTCGGCCTTGATCTCGGTTGCTGCCTACAGCGGCGCAGCCGCGGCCCAAGAGGCTGACGCCTGCGCCTTCCTCATCGATTTCGGGAACGGCCGCGCACAGTGGGTCGACGTGCCGGTGACGAAAGGAATGACGGGCTTCCACGTGTTCGAGAACGCCACCCGGACCCTGGGGCTCAGCGAGACCCATGCTGATGA
>JAKIXL010000226.1 GCA_022709105.1 Thermoplasmatota archaeon
CCCTCCGACGTCCGCGGCCTGCTTGGCCGCGTTGATTATCTTCACCGCGGTGGACTCCCCTATCTCTGCTACCTCCGAGAGAACCTTGGGTGATTCTACCGCGATCGCCATAAGGTCGATATAGCCGGCATCTCTCAGCTTCTCTGCAGTTGCGGGTCCTACACCAGGCAACTCTTCTAGGCTGTTTGCAGGCATTTATGCACCTTCCTAATCTCGAACTCCATTTGGATATAAAAGCACCCCCCCAGGTATTCGAAAGTACTCCCTACAGATAGTAAGCCAGAGGTCTCCAGATGACCGAAAGGCGAACCCTCCCGGGCCCGCGGCCGAGGCCTTGCGGGCGCCCTGCCATCGTCCCAGGGCGAGGTCAGAGAGGCCTGGAGCCAGCATCGCGTTTGAAAAGATTTATTAGAGGATTGCCCTTAAGGGGCCCCAATGGCCCGCAAGAAGAGAAAGGACGAGGAGGCGGAGGAGAAGTACGAGTGGGTCCCTCCAGAGTTCGATGAGAAGGCCTTTCTCAAGAAGGACATCGTGGGTACCAAGGCATTGATGTACACCACGATCGTGGCCGTAGCCTTCGGCGCGGTGTCCGCCGCGTTGGGGAACACTGTCGGCAGCCTCTTTGGGTTCGTGTCTTATATCGCAGGGGTCATCTTCCTGAACTATACGTTCAAATACGCCCGGATCAGGACCGAGGACATGGACAAGAAGACCGTCATCGGCAATGTTGCGCTCTATCTGCTTCTTGCCCTTGGCATCTGGATACTCTTCATAAACAGGCCTTTCATCTGATGCCGCATCAGATCTCCCAGTTCATCCTTTTATCCAACATCGCCGACAGCGCCGGCCGATTGCGCTCGCTTATGGCCGAGGCCCCCATGTTCACCGAGAGCACCTCCGCTGTCCTGAGATCGCTTCCCAGGGCGGCGGCGGACAGCTTCGAGCGCACCAGATCGTCCGCCCTGGTGTATGCCCGGGGCGCCACGACCGCCCAGTGCCCATTGACCAAGTAAGGCCTGCTGAGGCCTTCCTTCTCCCATCTCTCCAGGAAGGCATTGGAGTTCTCGACCCACGCCGGGGGGCCGCTGTGGTATCGTCCCCGCGGCAGCTCAAGGCTTTCAAGCTCCAGCACGAACCGGATGTCCTCGGCCACATGATATGCGCGGTCGATGACTCTGAAGTCGCTGCCTTCCAGCATGGTACATGCTCCTTCTAGGCTCCGCCTGATCTGCGGATATAGGTTATCGTCGATGATGTGCGGCCTGCGCATGGTGATCACGAGCGGGCCGGTCCCCCTTTGCTCCAACATGGCCCTCATATCGTCCAGTTTCAGTGGTTCTCTCCGGTTCGGGAAGAAGAACCTCTCTGAGGGCCGATCTAGGTAGCATCGGGCCGCGTAGATGAACCGGGCGAGGCTCTGCGCCGACAACGCGGATGCCACATTACGGTTGGCGTCCACGGGGTCATGGAACACCAGAGGGTCGTTGAACTTCCTGCAAGCCTCATCCGCCAGGTCCAGCACCGCGCCTCGCTTCCAGGATGACGCTTCTTCCAGCACCTGCCTGAAGGAATCGAACCTAATGATCAGGAGCTCGAGCAAGTAGCCCGAGAAGCCCTGTGTCCGAGCCTCTGCCCCATAGACCCCGACCCCCTTGGCGAACTGCTTGAGCAGACGCACCTCCTTCTTCTGCTCGTCCCTGAGGTTCGATCTAACATATTGGGTGTGGAAAGGGGTCCGGTCGACAGCAGACCTTAGCCGGGTCGTGTCCATGATCCGATAACAGGGCACCATATCGACCTCCAGGGCTTCCCACAGGCCGTGGATATAGGGATGCTCGGCGTATCTTTCCCCAAGGCCAGCCCGATTGATTCGAGCCGCTCCCGCGACACGCTCTCGGGGAACAAGATGAACACATCGAGGTCAGGGTCACGAAGGAACGTGTCCTTGGCCACCGAGCCGACCATAAGCACTTCCAGTCCGAGATCCTCTTTGTCCGCCTCACTCTTGACCCTTTCCAGCAGCAAGCCGACCTTCCTGTCGATCGCCCTCCGCTCCTCGTCCGATGGGGAGATCTTCCTCAGGACATCATTTTCAAGGGCCATGTCCCACCATCATGGTCTTCATGGAAAAGTCTTTCCCTGGCCGAAGGAAGGGGACTAAGAGGTCCGATTTGGCCGCCAGGGGTAAGCTCAAGGCCGGTGTGGTGGGGATTCAGAAAACCTTTCATAGGAGGAAAGTTGAGCCACCGGCCTCGAACCTCAGGTCGGAGTTATATTGCCCGTTATTTCAACATTCTTCATGGTTATCTCGGCCGTATCCCCATCGCATCAATGAACGGGCGATCTGTGTATATATCCTAAATGATCGAGCGTTATGGAACGATGGCTGAAACGTTAGACCCTACGCATATATTGAAATGGACGGAGGAGCCCTCTCCGACATTGCGGAATGGGGGCCGAGGGGCAGATCGGCCTCCTTGAGAAGGCCAATCTTCCAAAGTACCCTGATAAGGCAGACCGTTATCGTACTGCCCCTCACTATCTGCGCCTTGTTCGACGGCATGGAAATGCCCATTGG
>JAKIXL010000227.1 GCA_022709105.1 Thermoplasmatota archaeon
CATATTGGAGGCGTTGGTCACGACGGCGTCCCGTGGGGACGTGGCCAAGGTCGCCTTCCAGGTGAACAGCGTTTCTGACCTCGCGCGCCTCCATGAGGCGGCCAGATTGTTCTCCGCGACCGGAAATCATTTCGTGGTGATAGGCATGGGAGCGCTGGGGGAGGTTACCAGGGTCCTTCCGGCCTGCTTCGGCAGCGCGTTCACCTATGCCTCCCTGGAGAAGGGGAGGGAGGTCGCCCCGGGGCAGCTCGACGTGGCTACGCTGAAGGCGCTTGGGGACCGGCCCGTCATCACCGGCCTCACCGGGATGCCCCTCTCGCATTCGCGGTCCCCGGCCATGCACGACCACGCGTTCCGCTCGTTGGGGCTCCCAGGCAAGTACCTGCTGTTCCCGGCGCGGGAGGAGGAGCTCGGGGGCCTTGTAGACCTTATGAGGGCCCTCCAGATAAGGGGGTTGAACGTGACGATACCTCACAAGTCCGCGGTCATGCCCCTGCTGGATACGATCGAGCCCCTGGCCGAAAGGGCGGGAGCAGTGAACGTGATCACGAACCGCGGAGGTAAGTTGGAGGGCAGGAACACCGATGTCACCGGGCTGGAGAAGGCCATGCTCGCCGCCGGGGCGGACCCCCGGGGGAAGGACGTGCTGGTGATCGGGGCGGGGGGCGCGGCCAAGGCATGCTGCGTCGTCCTCGAGCGGAGGGGGGCGCGGATCTGGGTCACCGACCGCACGGCCTCAAGAGCCCAGGAGCTGGCCAAGCGGTTCTCCGGCCGGGTGGCCGGCCACGGGGACGTCGCCTCCGTAGGCTTCGACATGCTGGTGAACTGCACCCCCCTCGGCATGAAAGGCTTCCCGGACGAGCTCCCGGTCGATCCATCTGCGTTCCGGGCGGGCCAATGGGCAGTGGACCTGGTGTACAATCCCGAGGCCACGAGGTTCCTGGTCGAGGCGGGCAACCGGGGAGCGAGGACCCTCTCGGGGATGGAAATGTTAATCTATCAAGCCATGGATGCTTTCGAGGCCTGGACCGGACAGCGGCCTCCCTACGAGGCCATGGCCGAAGGCGCGAGGACTGGATGACGATGAAGGGCACCGGAGCGAGCCATGGCGCCGCCACCATAGTCAACGCGATAGCTAACGGCAAGGGCGCCGCCTTCGGACTGGACCTGAGGACCGAGGCGACCGTGGAGCTGACCGAAGGAAGCGGTTTCGAGGTCGTCATGGACGGCCTGCCGGGAGAGAGCACGGCACTGGCGGAGAGATGCGTCCTCGGTGTCTTGGAGCGCGTCGGAGGCGGGAGACGCTATCATGCCAAGATCACGACGAGATCACAGATCCCGGTGTCCAGAGGATTGAAGAGCAGCTCAGCGGCGGCCAATGCCATCATCTTCGCGGCCCTCGACGCGCTGGACGCCAAGATCGATCTGATGGAAGCGGTGCGCATCGGCACCCGGGCGGCCATCGAGGCGGGGGTGTCCATAACCGGTGCGTTCGACGACGCCTGCGCCTGCGCTCTGGGAGGCGTCGTCCTCACCGACAACCGGTCCGAGGAGGTCTTGTTCCGCGGCAGAATGCCCGACTATGTGAGGGCTCTCATCCATGTTCCCGAGGCCAAGGTTCGCAAGTCGTCCCTGCCGAGGGAGCGCATCGCCGCACTCGGAGGCCTGATCGATGTGGCGTTCGAGAAGGCCCACGCTGGCGACTACTTCCGGGCGCTCACCCTAAACGGCATGTGCTACAGCGCCGCCCTGGGCCTGGACCCGGACATCGCGGTCAAGGCGCTTATGAACGGCGCTATGGCCGCCGGCCTCACGGGGACCGGGCCGGCGGTGGTCATGCTGGTGGTCGATGAAAAGGTGCGCGAGTTCAAGGCGGCGATGTCCGAGCACCGGCTCCTCGAGGCCAAGGTTCGCAACCCGGAGGCGGGACCATGAGGCTGGAGGTACGCAGCTCAGAGGCGACCGGGACGGTACGGGCGCCGCCCTCCAAGAGCTATACGCACCGGGCCATCGTGCTCGCGGCCCTGTCCCGCGGGGATTCCATGCTGCGCCGGCCCCTGTTGAGCGGGGACACCCTGGCCACCCTTAGGGGGATGGAGCAGTTCGGTGCTATCGTGCGCAGGGAGGGCGATGATCTGATGATCCGCGGCGGAAGGCTGAGGGCGCCCTCGGGACCGATCGACTGCGGAAACTCTGGGACGACGCTCCGCCTGCTTACCGGTATCGCCTCGCTGCTGAAGAGCGACGTCGTTCTCACCGGCGATGAATCGCTCAGGACCAGGCCGATGAAGCCTCTCCTCGCCGCTCTGAACGAGATGGGGGTGAGGGCGGCATCGGCGAGCAGGGAGGGCCTCCCTCCGATCACCATCCGGGGGCCGAACAACGGACGGTGGACCCATATAAGAGGGGATGTGAGCTCGCAGTTCATATCCTCCCTTCTAATATCATCGGCGCTGAAGGAACTGGACACCGAGATCGTCATCACCACGCCGCTGACCTCCCGTCCCTATGTGGAGATCACCAGGGAGATGATGGCCCGGCAC
>JAKIXL010000228.1 GCA_022709105.1 Thermoplasmatota archaeon
GGGGTTTTATCGCTGGCGTATTGATGACCTTCGGCAACCCGCCGCTGGCAGATAATCTGGTGTGGATGCTGGCCTTTGATGTCCTTGTAATCTTCCTGGTGAACCAGCCGATCCTCTGGGGTTCGAAGTACATCAAGACGCTTTCGTACACGCCGGCCCACTTCTATGGCTTCGCCACCTTCTTTGCCACCTACTTCGGCCTGTTCGGCCTGATGCCCGGCTTCGGAGGTGCAGAGGTCGTCGTGGCCTGGTTCAGCGGTCTGCTCATGAACCTGCTCGGACCGATCTGGGGCTATCTTCAGATATACCTCTCCTTCCCCAAGGAGGTCGAGGTGCCCGGTGAGCCGGCGAAGGCCAAGACGGGTTGAGGTGATGGGATGAGCACACGCTATCACGAAATAGAGAACCGATACATGGACTCGGTCCTCCTCATGGGTGTAAGCAGGGACGTGGAGAAGGAAATAGGAGTGAAGAAGGCAGGCATGGTCACCGCGACCAAGGAGAACCTGGACCTCCTGAGGAACGCCGGGTTCTCCCCTCCTTCCAATGTCAAGCCCTCATCCATATTGATCGCCATAGAGGCCGACAATGATGAGCACGCCGAGGCGGCCATCAAGAGCGCGATCGACCTCATGGACAGGGAGAAGACGTCAGGCCCCCAGGTCGAGATCACCACCATGGGAACGCTCAAGGACACGATACGGAAGGGCGACCTTCCGATCCTGTTCATATCCACGCCGGGGCAGTACGTCGAAAAGCTGGCGAACGACGGTCTCGATGCGGGCGCCCATCTCCACATCTTCAGCAGCAACGTGCCGACCGAGGTGGAGATGAGCCTGAAGAGGAAAGGGAAGGAAAAAGGGCTTCTCGTGATGGGCCCGGACGCCGGCACGGTGATAATCGATGGCAAAGGCCTCGGCTTCGCCAATGCGGTCAAGACGGGAAATGTCGCGGTCATCGGCTCTTCGGGATCGGGAATGCAGGAGACCACGGTCCTTCTGGACAGGGGCGGCCTGGGGACTTCATATGCCATTGGGGTGGGCAGCAAGGACATGACCGAGGAGATCGACGGGACGATGACCAAGATGGCCATTGAAAGCCTTGGCGTCTCCGATGGGCTCATCATAATAGGCAAGAAACCGGACAAGAGGGTCAAAGATGAGATATTGAGCCTGGGAGAGAGCGAGGAGAGCATGGAAGGCGATATCCTATCGACCGGCTCCATCGATCGAGGGGTGGACCACATCCTGAAAGCGATGGGCAAGGCCGAGCTGCGGGAAGCGGCACCCAAGGAGAGCGCCAAGCTGGACGGCCGTAAGTATCTTCGAGGGCTCTTCGTCGGTGGCAGCCTATGTTATCAGGCCCAGGCCATCATTGGGAAGGCGGGCATCAAGGTATACTCGAACGCCCCGACAAAGAAGGAACTGTCCCTCCCGGATGATTACGATAACCTCAACGTGTGCATCGATACCGGTGCCGAGGAGTATGTCAAAGGCAGGCCCCATCCGATGATCGATCCCCAGGCCAGGAACTCGTGGCTGGTCAAGGAGAGCAGGAGGGACGATGTCGCGGTGCTGCTGTTCGAGATCATGCTCGGCTGGGGAAGCGCCGATGATCCGTTGGCCGGGCTGGACGGTCTGCAGAGGGGCCCTCTGGCGATAGCCTCGATATGCGGAACGAAGGCGGATAAGCAAGACTATGATAGGATAGCCGATGAGCTGAAGGACCTCGGAGTGGTAGTGTTCGGATCATCTGGCAATGCTGCGGCGTATGCCGCGAAGGTCATGGGTGATGTTGGATGATGAAAGGTCAGTTAAAGGTCTTCTGTGTAGGTTCGGAATGGTTCCTCCGCGAGATGGTCAGCCAGGAGATGGATGTGGAGAAGGTGGACTGGACGCCCCCGATCGAAGTGCCGGAGGACATCTCCCGCATTTTGCAGGCGGTGGGAGGATGACCCCCTCATCCACAACGGCCCACAAGGAGCGGCCCTCTACCGCGGTGATGGACAGGATCGCCGAAGCGAACGACAAGGCAGTGGACAGGATGAACAAGGGCCGCGCCATGCTGGTCGATTTCGACCTTGCCAAGAACGTGATCCCCGGAATGAAGGACAACACTGTCCTCCACGCCGGCCCTCCCATTGAATATGAGAAGATGATCGCACCCATGCAGGCTGCCGTACAGGGATCGCTGGTGTTCGAAGGCAAGGCCAAGGACCTGAAGCAAGCGGACGAGCTGGCCAGGAGCGGGGAGCTGGAGTTCTCCCCTTGTCACGAGCACTCCACGGTGGCGCCCATGGCCGGGATAGTGACGCCTGGGAAAATGGTATGCGTGGTGGAGAACCCGACCTTTGGCAATCGAGCCTACTGCAACCTTCACGAGGGAAGGGGCAAGATCCTTCGCTTCGGCGGCTGGGACGAAGAGGTGCTGAAGCGGTTGCAATGGATGAACGACGTGCTGGCCCCGGCGCTGAGGAAGGTGGTCAAGAAGAGCCCCATCGATCTGAAGGTCATCGTCTCCAAGGGCCT
>JAKIXL010000229.1:0-2274 GCA_022709105.1 Thermoplasmatota archaeon
TCCAGGTCGGCCATGTCGAACAGGCCAACGTGGGAGTGTATGTGCCGAGTGGGGACACCAATGGCTATGGTCGGAACGCCGGTGAGAGAGGTATGGATCAGACCTCCGTCCGTCCCTCCCCGGATCACATAGGCCAGCTGGTGCGGGATCTTCTTCTTCTCGCATATCGATATGACCAGCTCCTTGAGCGGCTGGTTCGGGATCATTGTTCCATCGTAGACAGTAATTGAAACGCCCTCGCCCATCCGCGCAGGGGCCTGCAGCGGGTCGATGCCTGGGACGTCCCCGGCTATGTCCACGTCCAGAACGATGGCCACATCGGGATCGGTGGAGGCCGCCACCGTTTTGGCGCCCCGTAGACCGACCTCCTCCTGGACGGTCGCTGCGGCCACCAGCCTGTTGGGGTGCTTCACTCCTCCCTTCTTTATCGCTTTGAGAAGCTCCACCGCCGCGAACGCTCCCAGCCTGTTGTCCAAAGCTCTTCCAAAGACGATCGTGCGCTTGCCGATAGGTTTCCCGTCCTTGTAGGCCTTCTTCTCCACGGTGAACATCCTGGAATCCGGGGTGACCGCGTCACCGAGACGAACGCCCATGGCCTCGACCTCGTCCTTGTTGCATGCGCCTATGTCGATGAACATCCTGTCCTTGGTGACCACCTTCTTGGCCTCCTCGGATTCCATCAGATGAGGGGGCTTGCAGGCGATCACTCCGTTCAGAACGCCTTTCCTGGTGTGGACCAGGACCCGCTGACCTAGCAATACCTGGTCGAACCATCCGCCCAATTGGCTGAACGCCAGGTATCCTTGCGGGTTCACGCCAGTGATGATGAAGCCGCATTCATCGACGTGGCCTGCCAGCAATACTGTCGGCCCGTCCTTCTGGCCCACCTTCTCGAACATGGTGTTGCCGAGCTTGTCGGTGAAGACCCGATCACAGTAGTTCCCGGCATAGTCCTTCATCAATCTGGTCGCCGCGGCCTCGAAGCCGGATGGCCCCGGGATATCGCACAGCTCCTGCAGGAATTTCCATGATTCCTTGTCCATCGATGTCACCTGAACGCCGATCACGGCGAGCCCGACGTCCATCGCAGCTTGCTCTATAAAGATGCGTCGCCGCTCCCTGTCAAAAGGCTGTCGTAAAAGGAGAGGTGAACGGGTTTCTCGACCTACCTTCGATCCCCCAGTGGGAAGATGGCCCGGCCGTTGGCCTCGTTGACCACCGTCGCCAGGCCAGTGTAGATGGCTGAAGCACCGCATACCAGCCCGATGTAGCCGGCGGCCACGGTGATCTCTTTGATCAGGGTGAGATCGCCCAGGGCGAGAGCGAAGAAGAGGACTGCAAGCGAGCCGAACACGAACTGCGTGGCCCGGTTGCTCTTTGCCGTCCCGATGAAGAAGAACAGGGTGTATATGCCCCACATGGCGAGGAAACAGCCCATGGCAGTACTGTCGGTAGGCTCTCCCAGGCCCAGAGAGGGTATCGTCCAGATGCCCACCAGGGTCAGCCAGAATAGCCCGTAGGATGTGAACGCGGCCATGCCGAAGGTGTTTCCCTTCCTCCACTCCATCAGCCCGACCAGCAGCTGCGCCAGTCCTCCGTAGAATATTCCGAGCGATAGAATGACACTACTCAGCGGTATCAGGTCGGCGTTGTGCAGGTTGAGCATCACGGTGGTCATGCCGAACCCCAGAAGTCCCAGCGGTGCGGGGTTCCCGGTCCTGTCCATCACCACCCTCATTTCCGGTTTGCTGTCGAGATCGGCGTCCAAGGGCGCACCCTGCACTCAGATGTTGCAGGCCTATTTAACCGTTGTTTTGTCATTACCTTGTTTCCAGCATTGAACGCTGAACCACCTATAAAAATGGTTAAATCCAGGACGGCATTCCTGAAGCGAGGCCACTATAGCTCAGCTGGTAGAGCGGCTGACTTGTAATCAGCAGGCCGGGAGTTCAAATCTCCCTAGTGGCTCCATCATCCCCCTTCGCCGGGCAGGCGGACCTTCTATATCAGCCGTCCAACCAGATCGTGTCGTGCTCCTTGAAGCCCACCTTGAGCACCAGTATGCGGAAGTCGTTGCCGATGACCGGGTTGCCGTGTACGTCGCCCGGTTCGCAGATAAGGCAATCCCCTTCGTTCATCGCCACCTGCTGCCCGTTGATCACGAACGGCGCCGGTCCCTCCAGGCAGAAGAATATCTCGCGGGTGACCTGGTGGAAGTGGAACGCCACCTTCTCCCCGGTGGTGAACTGCACCTCCTGCAGCAGGGTGTCTTTC
>JAKIXL010000229.1:2284-2513 GCA_022709105.1 Thermoplasmatota archaeon
TGCAGCCGACCCCTGGGGGTCGCTGGCCCAGGGCCTAGCCCTCATTCTGCCATTGCCTCCACGGGGCTCGGCGGTGCGGGGCGATGCGCGTTGCGCGACAGGGGATCAGTCCAGCCAAACCGTGTCGTGCTCCCTCAGGCCGACCTTGAGCACCAGTATCCGGAAGTCGTTCCCGATGACGGGGTTGCCGTGCACGTCCCCGGGCTCGCAGACCAGGCAGTCCCCCTCC